>JBEKKG010000474.1:0-6055 GCA_050010835.1 Planctomycetota bacterium | reverse complement strand
GACTTCAACCCGGAGCGCGACGCCGCCACTTTGCGGACCATCGAAACGCTGCGCAGCATCAACGGCATCCCCGTGGCGGAGTTCTGGAAGAAGTACCCGGCCAGGCCGCGGGAACTGGCGAAGGAACGGACGCTCGACCTGGGCGGCGGGGTGCGCATGGAGTTCGTGCTGGTCAACGCCGGGGAGTTCCAAATGGGAGCGCAGGAGGGTGAGTTGCAGGAGAGGCCAGCCCATCGTGTGAAGATCAGCAACCCATTCTACCTCGGCAAGTACGAGGTCACGCAAGCGCAATACGAGAAGGTTGTCGGACGCAATCCCAGCAAGTTCAAGGGCGCCGACCTGCCGGTCGAGCAGGTGTCCTGGGATGAGGCGCAAACATTCTGTGGGGCCGCCGGCAAGCTCGCGGGACGCTCTCTCAGGCTGCCCACGGAAGCGGAATGGGAGTACGCCTGCCGGGCGGGCACCACGACGAAGTTCAACACCGGCGGCGCGGACTCGGACCTGGAAGACGCCGCGTGGTTCAACAAGAACTCGCGGAGCCACACCAACCCCGTGGGGCAGCGGAAGCCCAATGCCTGGGGTTTGTACGACATGCACGGCAATGTCTGGGAGTGGGTCCAGGACCACTTCAGCGAAAAGTACTATGTTGAGTCTCCGGTTATTGACCCGGAAGGCCCGCAGACCGGAGCCGGCCGTGTGTTGCGGGGCGGCTGTTGGCGCAGCTCCGCTGACGATTGCCGCTCCGCCTGCCGCCACAAGGGTTACCCAGGCGAACGCTACGAAGATGCCGGCTTTCGTGCGGTGTTGGATTTCTAGGCCAAATGATTCACCGATGAACGGGAGAAGCAGCCATGTTGAACAAACGCAGTCGCCGTGATTTTCTCGGAGCTTCCGCCGCCGCTGGCATGGCGGGGCTGGCACTGTGGAACGGCGGGGCCGGCGCGGATGAGGAGAAGGCGGCGCCCAAGGCCCCCTGGCCATTCTACGCTTTTGATAACGGACTCGGTGGCGTCGCGGTCCCCGCGGCCCGCTGCAAACTCTTGAAGGACCTCGGCTACGACGGCCTTGAATACCACCTGGACCCCAACGAAATGCCCTTGATGCTGGAGCAGCTCGACAAGCACGGCCTGAAGATGTTTAGCCTCTACACCACGCCGTCGTTGGACGATCCTGTGCCCGCGGGCTGGAGCAACTGGATCAAACTCCTCAAGGACCGCCCGGTGCGGATTGAGATGGCTGTCAACAGCAAGACTTTCAAGCCGTCAGACCCGGCGGGCGACGAGAAAGGCGTGGCGCTCGTCAAGGCCATCTCGGATATGTGCGCCGACACTGGACCTGTCGTCTCCATCTATCCCCACACAGGCTGTTGGACCGAGCGCGTGGACGACGGCGCGCGCCTGGCGGGGCTGGCCCAGCGCAAGAACGTGGGCACCAACTTCAACCTGGTCCACTGGCAATGGGTGAAGCAGCCGCGCCCGCTCGAAACGGTCTTGCAGGAAGTCCTGCCGCACCTCTTCCTCGTCACGTTCAACGGCCTCAAAGGCCCCAGCACCGGCAGGCAGAAGATTCGCCCGCTCGATGACAGCGATTACGACCTGCAGGAGTTCCTGAAACTGGTCAAGAAGACCGGCTACGCGGGACCAATGGGCTTGCAGTGCTGGAGCGTCAGCGAGCCGCCGGCGGAGCACTTGAAGCGCTCGATGGAGACGTGGCGGAAACTGGTGGCGGGACTGTAGGAAATCCGCTATCACAGAACCGGTCTGCTGGCCCTGGCCACGATGAACGTGGTGGCAATCAACCGATGAGCGATGTTGTCCACCACGACCCCGAAGCCCTCCAGGGTCCTCACGCCCAGCAGCGTCATGTCGCCGTGTTCGGCGAAAACCACTTCATCCACGGTCTCAAAGCCTTCGGCGCTGAGGATGGCGTAACCGGTATCGCGTGTGATCAGTTGCTTGGTGGCCGTGGAAAAGGTGCGTTTGCGCAACCGCGCCACCTTGATGCCAACCAGCAAGTCCTCCGGCAACCAAGTCATCTCGGAGCCGCTATCCACGAGCGCCTCTATAGGCGGGCTTATCAAGCTTTCGTCTTTGGTGTTCCGAGCAACAACGCTGACTTTGAACATGCTCATCCTTGATAATCTACCGCATCGGCTCCCCTTTTTCAAGCAATCGGTTTGCGGAAAGCGAGCATTGCCACAGCCAAGTCCCCTTCGGCCTTCGCCACCCGCTCAGCCATGATTGCCTTCATACAGCAGCCTCCCGTGTTCCACGATCTCCCGCAAAAAAGGGTCGCCCATCGCCAACCGCTTGCGCAACGTGGTGGGCCTGCAGCACAACATGTCCATGGGGAATGGCGTGTGGACCCGCAATCTGATCTTCGCGGCCTGCAAGTACTCTTTACCCCTGAAGGGCATGATCACCAGCATGTCCACGTCCGAATCCGGTGTGGCTTCGCCGCGGGAGTACGAGCCGAAGAGGATAATCCGTTGCGGATGGAATTCCTCGACCACCCGTTTGGCAAACGCTTGAATGTCACGCATCGAAATCATAGTTCCCTGCCCTCACTGGGGTGAAGTATAGTCAGCCCAACACACATTTCAAGAGTGCCATAAGAGAAGGCACACCTTTCACCCTATCGTGACCTCCATCGCCTGCCCCGCCTGCACGTTCGCCTCCGTCCCCAACGTGATCAGCACCCGGCCATCTTCCACGGCGTGTTCCGCGGCCACCGCGTTGCCCGCGACCGTGACGGCGACTTTCCCCGGCTTGGCGTTTTCAGGTAGAGCGAAAGCCAGAGTCTTGAGGCGCAGCTTGCCGGATTTCAGCTCGATCGTTTCCCGCTGCGACTGGCCTTCGCGCTTCTGAGTGAAAGTGCCCCAGCCTTCCGCCGTCGTGAAGGCCACGCGGAAGTCCTCGGGCGTCAGGCGCGGCGCGAACCCGAGGTGCCCCTTGGGGCCGTGGTGCTCGTAGCCGCAGGCCGCGAGAAAGACGCCGTAACTGGCCATGGAGCGCGCGTAGTGGTCGCCGCATTCGACTTCGTTCCACGGGTTGCGGCGCGCGGCGTGGTAGCGGTCGTGGATCGCGCGCGTGACGGCCAGGCCCTCCTGGACCAGGCCTTCCCAGAGCATGTGCCCCGCGGCCTGATATTCGAAGCCGTTCATGCACTCGTTGAAGTACATCGCGGCCCACGCGCCCTTGCCTTTGCCCTTGGCCTTGTCGTAGTCCCAGTCGGTGCGGGGGAAGGTACACATAAGCAGGCCCGCTTCGCCCGGCATGGCGTACCAGCGCCCGGGCTTGTTGGCGGCGCGGTAGGGGCCGACGTCGGGGCTGAAGTTGAGTTTCCAGAGGGCCTTGAGCGCGCCCCGGGCGTGCTCTTCATCGAAGACGCGGCCCAGGTTGACCTGGAACGCCCAACTCTGCCCGAAGACCTGGTCAATCTCGCAGCCGCTGCCGGAGTTGACGGCCTCGGGATGCTTGGGATCGGGCTTGTTGATGAAGTACTCGCCGTTCCACAGGTCCTCGACAATCTTCTTGCGCCCCACTTCGAAGATGGCGCGCGCATGTTTGGCGAAATCTTCGTCGCCCACCTCGCGGGCCATTTCTTCGCCGGCGCGCAGCGCGGCGTGGTACAGCCCGCTCAACCACGCCACCGGCCCGAACCAGGCCGTGTCCAGCGTATTGTGTTGTCCGCCTTCGAGGATGCCGTCGTCGTTGCCGTCCTGCTGGATCAGGAACTCCAGCGCCTTCTTCACTCGCGGCCAGACGCGCTTGAGAAACGCATCGTCGGCCGACATCTGGTGCTCTCGATAGGCGCGCAGAATGCACCCGGCCTGTCCGTCCACGGCCAGTCCTGCGCCTTCGCCGCGGTGGTTGATGATGCCGCTCTTCGGATCGAACGCCAAACCGTAGTCCGTGCGTTCGCGCAGGTCGCGCTCCCACTGCGGGAACAGGCGCGCCACGGCGTGCGCATAGTGCCAGACGTGCGTGCAAGTGCCGTCGCAGCAGCCCACGCCTTCCCAACCGTAGAAGCGCCCGCTCTTGAACCAGTGGGCGGTCGAGGTCGCGAGGATGCTGGTATTCAGGAAGGTGCGGTCGAGGAACCAATAGGGCAGCGTGGAGTCGTACCAGGTGTCATGCCACAGGCGCGTCTGAGCGGACAGAGTCGAGAGGTTCTGGGACAGATGCTCCACGGCCGCCGTGGCCGACTCGAACCGCGTCGCGTAGTGCCGGCCGCCGTCCTTGAGGCGCAGGTTGGGGAAGTGCCAGGCCAGCGCGAAAGTCACTTTGGCTTCCTGGCCAGGCTCCAGCGCCAGCTTGCGCCCCACCGCGCCGCAGAGCTTCTGGCCGAGCGGCCTGGGAGCGCCGGCGTCCCCGCCGGCACGGAGGCCGGCGCTACCATCTGTAAAGAGCGTCTCGGGCAACTTGCCGTCCGGGAGGCCCGCGCTGGCCAGATCGCTCTCCTGGCCTTCCAGCACTGCGAGCGCCAGCGTGCCGAAATCCGGCTGTTCCTTCAGGTTCAGCGGGGACTGCGCTGACTTGTCGCTGAAGACGATGTAGTCAATCCCGATGTTGCCCCACGGGCCGCTTTCGTTGTCTACGATCTGAAGCTGCGCCGTTTTCCCGGCGTAAGCGCGCACGTCGAACGCGCCGGGCTGCATGCGGTTGTCGTTCTTGCCGGTGGCCGAATCCACGGCCTTGCCGTCCACGAGCAGGTTCATGCAGGTCTTGCCTTTGTGCGCGCCGCCGCCGATGAGGAACGTGATGTAGTTGCGCTCAATGACGAACTCCTTGCTGGTCAGCGTGCCGACATGGGCGTCGCCTTTAGGGATGTCTTCGCCGTGCCGAGCGTTGTGGCTGTTGACCACGCGTTTGCCGTGGCCGCCCACGTCGCCCTGGTAGTCGGGCATTTTGGCCTTCTCGATGGGGCCGTCGCCGAACGCCGTGCCGGTGACGGTCCAGCCTTCGTAAGTCTCCTTCTCAAAATCGTCGAAGACAATGTCGGGCCGGTTGGAGGTCTCGGCCTTCTGCACGAGTTCGGTGGCGCTGCATTCCAGGCACGTGGCGCCGGCCGGCTTGACGATCTTGTTCTGGCGCGTACACGCGGTCTTGCTATTGAGGCCCACGGCGTTCTCGAGCCAGCCGGCCAGTTCGGCCTCGATCTTCGCGTTGCTCGTGTTCTTCACGGTGAAGCGCAGGACCGTCACCGGCAAACTGGAGTCTTCCGTGTTTAAGGGCACAAATGGCGAGAAGGCTTCCAGTGTCACGGCCACGGGCACGGCAGCGTCGCGGTACTCAACGAAGGCGATGGGGTACTCGCCGCAGAAGGTGATGTCGCCGAAACCTGAGCGGTCCAGGGCCTGGACCTGCGTCTTGCCGCCGGACTTGACGCGCAGGGCAAAGCCTTGGTCAAGGGGCGCGGACGGCTTGGGCGGGTGCGCATAGTTTCCGTCGCCGGTGTGGATATCCTGGTTGTTGAAGATGTCCCAGTGCCACAGCTTGCCGTCGCCGCCCAGGTACAGTTGCCCGGCGCACAGGCCGCCCACGGGCATGCCGATCTTTTCCAGTTCGGCGCCCCGGTAGACGGTGCGCGTGCCGCGGGCGTAAAGGGACTTGATCCATTCCGGGGTGAGTTTCTTATCCGGCGGCACGAGCTTATCGAAGTCCGCCCGCTCGAACGGTCCCGCCATCGCGCCCCGGCCCGCGGCCAGCAGCCCGGCCGCGCCCAAGCCCGTGAGCTTCAGGAACTCCCGCCGGCCTCGGCCGCCTTTGCAGCCGCAGTTGGGGTTCCGGCATGAGGGGTTATGCGGTGCAGCGGTCATGGTTCTTTCTCCTGGCAGGCGGGGTATGTTGGGGATGGCATCCGCAACTATCTAGCGCGAACTAGAGGGAGTTGCAAGACCCCGTGCAGTGCAGTCTGGGCTGTTCCACAAATCATACACCTTTCCTCCCGGCGCCGACTGCGGCCCGCAGTTGCAGATGTAGTCCTCCGGGCACATCCGCATGGTTTTGCCCAGGGTCTGCCAGGTTGCCTCCGTGCCGTGGCAGACGGAGAC
>JBEKKG010000473.1:0-6064 GCA_050010835.1 Planctomycetota bacterium | reverse complement strand
GACGCCATCCTGGCCCACACCGTTCTAGGGCCGAACGACGGCGAGCGGCACAGCGTTCAGTTTGAGCCGCTCGGAGTGGACGGTCTGCGGCTGGCTCTGGCCGAGGCCAAGATCAGGCACCACGTCGGCGCTATCATTTCGGTCAAGTCGGTAGTAACGAAAACCGCGAGCAAACGGGAACTGGGCGCGCGGCGCCATGCGCTCGCCGTGGACATGGAATCGTTCGCCATTGCGGCGGCCGCGCGCGCGGAAGCAGGCGTCCTCATTCTGCGCGTGGTCAGCGACGCCGTGGATGACGAGTTGCCCGCCGAGATCGGATCGTTCCTCGATGCACGCGGACGCGTGCGCTTGCGCAGCGTGGCGCGTTTTGCCCTGCGTGGCCCGCGAAGCTTGCGCACTTTGCTGAGACTCAACGCTCATCTCGACAAGGCCACGGCCAGCCTGACGGCCGCCTGGCGCGCAGTGTGGGCCGTGATGCGGAGGTGAAGCGGGACGCGGGGTGCGGGGAGCGGGGTGCGGGATGCGGGAACCCCGAACCCTGAACCCCGCTCCCCGAAAGGTGATGCTATGAGCGCCCTCAGGATTGACGCCGATGCCCTCTTCCGCGCTGTGACCGCCTCCAGCTTCAAGCTGCTCGTGTACCATCTCGACCTGGAAAGCGGCGAGGTCCTCGCTCGCACCCTGCGGCCCGGCGAAATCCCTGACGCCCCGCAAGGCCCCAGCGTCAAGCCGCTCCCAAAATTGGGCGGCGATCTGGCGCCGAAGAAGGATGCCGCGCCCTTCGGGCCGCCGCCAGTGACGGCGTCGAGAAAGCTCTTCAGCAATGACGACTTGCCCAGGAAACCCGCGTTCGCCAATGGCTTCTGGAAGCGCGAGGAGAAGAAGCGGCCCAACCCCTTTGGCCAGGGCGGCTTCAAACGCGAGAGCAGCACCAAGAGACTGGCGGAGATCTTCAGCGCAAAAGAACCCCAGAAGAACCCCGACCCGTTTACCCCGCCCGCTCCTGCAAAGCCGGCTTGCAGTGCAGGCGTCCCGCCTGCATCGGCCGGCGAGACGCCGGCGGTACGTAGCGCGGGCGTCCCGCCCGCGAGCGCACGGCCAGACGAGATGCACCAACCCCGGATTCCCGTGGCGGATGAGGCCCAGCAGTTGGAGTGGGTGCGGGCCTTCGCCAGGGATTTCGGGGACCCGCAGATACGTGAGGAGATTCTCCACGCGCTGAAAACCGGCAAGCCCATGTCCGGGTTTGAGCGCGTTCTGCGAAAATATCAGCGAATGAACCAGCAATGGGACGTCTATTTCCGCAAGCAGGCCCTGGCCTGCGCGGAAGCGTGGCTGGAGACACTGGGCGTGACATGGGAGTTGGTCGAGGCTGAAGGCGTGAAATGATGACAGTGAGCCAACATTCTGACGGCGAAGTTTTGCCCCAGGTACGCGCCGGCCGCACCAGCCGCCGTTGGCCCATCTATGCGCTTGGCACGCTGCTTGGGCTGGGGCTTGCCGCCGGCGGTTTGGCAATCTACACGGGCCAGATTGGGGACAATTTCCGCGAAGTCTCTTCCCACAAATACTACCGCAGCGCGCAGCTTTCCCCGCAGGAGCTCAAACGCCATGTCCAGGAATACGGCATCCGCTGCGTAGTCAGCGTGCGGGGCGGTTCCGATAGAGCGGCGTGGTATCGGGATGAGAAACAAGCCTGCCAGGAGTTGAATTGCGCCCACGCAGCCTACGACGTCCGCCTGGGGCGTTTGCCGGAACCCAAGGAACTGGCGGGCCTCGTGCAGCAGCTTGAGGAAGGCCCATACCCGATGCTGGTGCACTGTAAGAAAGGCGCAGACCGTGCCGCCTTGGCAGCGGTGTTCTACCTGGTGATTGTAGAGCACAAGCCTTTGAACGAGGCGCTGGCTGCACAACTGACCTGGCGGTATGGCCACGTGCGTGCTGGTGGTGCAGCGTCCATTGACGATTTCTTCGATCTGTACCGCGCTGCTTCAGGCGGCATGGACCTAAAGTCCTGGGTCAAAGACGCCTACCCTGACCTGTATCGCCAACGCTATCCTCGGATTCCGGGGACATGACCCGATTTCCGGCTGTTTGGAAATCGGGATCGTGTCCCCGCAATCCGCCCCGGCTGTTTGGAAATCGGGATCGTGTCCCCGGAATCCCCAAAGCATCCTGTTTGAAACTTCCTGTTGTGGTGTTATAGTTTCTGCGGTTACTTGTGGGGTGCTGCAGTGGCTGAGGTGCGCAAGATAGGCAATTTTGAGCTGCTTGAACGGATCGGGCAGGGCGGCATGGGCACGGTGTTCAAGGCCCGCCAGGTCTCGATGGACCGCATCGTGGCGCTCAAGATTTTGCCCCCCAGCCTGGCCAAACAGCCCACTTTCACTGACCGCTTCGTGCGCGAAGCGCGTGCGTCCGCGAAGCTGAGCCACCTGAACATCGTCGGCGGCATTGACGTGGGCCAGGATGGCGGCGTGTACTACTTCGCCATGGAGTTCGTGGACGGCCAGAGCGTCAAGCAACTCCTCGCTAAGGGCAAGCTGCCCGAAGAGCAGGTCCTGAAAATTGGCAAAGCCATGGCGTTGGCCTTGGCCCACGCCCACGAACAAGGCATTCTGCACCGCGACGTCAAACCCGACAACATCCTGATTGACAAGAGCGGCACGCCCAAGCTGTGCGATCTGGGCTTGGCGCGGCAGGCCGGCCAAGGCGAGGCCGAACACGGCCTCACCCAGCAGGGCACCACCATTGGCACACCGCATTACATTGCGCCCGAGCAGGCCCGCGGCATGGACGACCTCGACGCCAAGGCCGACCTGTATTCTCTCGGCGCCAGCCTGTACCACATGCTGACCGGCAAGACCATGTTCCAGGGCTCCACTAATATAGTGGTGATGACCAAGCACATCACGGACAAATGCCCGAGCCCCGGCGAAGCGGGCGTCGAGGCCAGCAAGGGCCTGGTGGCGATACTGGCCAAGCTGCTCGCCAAGGATCGCGCCGACCGCTATGAGTCCGCGGCGAAACTGGCCGACGACATCACACTGGTAGCCCAAGGGAAGCCGCCGCGGCACGCCGAGCTGCCTCCGGCCAAGTGGCCCTTCTCCGGGGCTTTGCCAGGCGCGCCCGCGAAGAAGGCCACCGCCATCGCGGCCACTGCGCCGGTCGAGAGGCCCCGAGTTTCGCGCCGCGAAACTCGGCCGGGAAGCAAGACTGCCAATCATGGCTGGCTTGTGCCTGTGTGCGTCGCGGGCATAGCCGCTATTGCGCTGCTGTCGTTCCTTGGCGGGCAAAGCCGGGATGCCGGCCGCTCTCAAGCGAAGGCCCCCGCGTCCGCGAAGGATGCCACTGCCAACCCAAGCGCCCGAAACGCCCCCGGATTGCCCCCCGCCAGCAGCTTGCCGGCCAAGGCCGGCGTACTGCCTCACGGGACGCCCCAGGCGGACACCTCCGGCTCCAGGAAGGCTGATGAGAAAGCGTCGAAGGTGCCGGATCTGGTCGGTCTCGCTGCGCCGCCACCTGCCGAGCCCACGCCGCCTGCCAAGGCAGCGGCCGCCCCAACTCCACCGGAGAAAGCCGAGAACACTCTGCCCAACGCGCCCAAGGTCCAGGTTGGGGAGGCTGCCGGACCCGAGAAGCCCGCAGCGGCACAGGAACAGAAGCCGGAGGAAACCGACAAGGTCACAGCAGGTCCGGAACTGGCCGGCCTTATCTCCAAGGCCCTCGCCCTGAGCGCGGAAAGCAAGTTCCGTGACGCCGCCAACCAGTTCAAGCTGCAGCCGGAGAAACTGCAGCAGTGGGACGGTTTTGACCGCGAGCTGGCGAGGATTCACGCCGAGGCTTACGCCGGCCTCGCCGAGATGAAGCCGCTCATTGCAGAGCGCCTCAATGCCGAGCCGAACAAGATTGAGGCCAATAAGTTCCTGAGCAAGACGTTCGGCGGCAAACTGGCCGGCTGCGACGAGAAGAACCTGCACATCAAGGACAGCGGGGCGGACCTCCAATACGCTTGGGAGAAACTCTCCCACGATGAACTTTACGCCTTGAACAGGTTGGTGTTCGGCAATCTCCCCGCCAACATCAGCCTCGGGCTGGGCGTCCTGGCCTACGACCAGCATACGGACAAGGACGACGCCTTCGCACACAAGGTGTTGAACGGCGTGACAAGCGCCACCGCCCGCAAGCTCGTGGAACTCATAGTGCTGCGGGACAAGGTCACGCTCGCCAAGAAACAGGCCGTCCAGAATGCTTACGCCGAGAAGCTGTTCTACGAGCTGGAGGAGGCTATGGCGAACGCGAAGTTCGCGGCCGTCAGCGCCAAGGCCGCGGCTCTGCGCGCCAAGTACGCTCAAACGGAAGTTATGAAGCATAAGGGCGCCGAGCTGAGCGAACTCGTGGAGTTGGCCGACGCTGCCAGGAAAGCCGGCGCTGCCACCCCTCCGGGCAACGTGGCCCTGGCCAGCAACGGCGCGACGTGTACGGGAAGCGCGACAGCCGCGAATCTGATTGACGGCAACACCACGGAATACAATCTGAACAGCGGGTATGCCTGGTGTGTTTGGCCGGGCGAGTTTATCGTCACCTTGCCGAAAATCTGTGTCTTGCGCCAGATTCGGGTGTTGCTCTGGGATGGTGAGCTCGATAGGTTCTATCGCTACGCGATTGAAACTTCGCTCGACGGCGAGAAGTACATGCCCTTGGTTGACCACAGCAAGGGGGAGTGGCGCAGTTGGCAGCAGATTGATCTCGCTCCGCGGCCAGTAAAGACCATCAAGCTGAAAGGCCTGTTCGGCTCCTCGAACCCCAACTTCCACGCCGTGCAACTGGAGGCCTACTGCATACCGCCGGAGAAGCCTGCAACTCCAAAAGTGGCCCCCCCGCACACTAAGAACCCGCGCCCGTCGGTTGACTGACATGGCGTTTCGCGTTTTAGGTCTCATGCTTCCGCACATAACACTTCCGCAAAGTGCCTGCCTCCGTAACCGGCCCGTTCAAGGCTCAAAAAACGCCGCCCTCCGGCTGTTGCGTTCCCGGACTATGGCGGTAGAAAGGAGTTCCCGTACAGGCTGCATGTACACTGTTTCTTCGCCCGCCACTTTGGCGGCGAAGCTGTTGCGGCGCGGCTGGCAGTGCGGGAGCTCAGTTGCTGACAATGAATGTCGCGGTGGTCCTTCCTGCCCGGCTGAAATCCACCCGTCTGCCCGACAAACTCCTCCTGGAGGCGGGCGGCAAGACCATCCTGGCCCACACCGTCGCACGCGCCAGGGAAGCCCAGGCCGCCGCGCCAGGGCTGATCACGCGCGTCCTCGTCGCGGCCGACGATGAGAAACTGCTCGCCGCGGCCCGCTGCGCCGGCGTCGAGGCCGTGCTGACCAGCCCGGACCACACCAGCGGCACCAGCCGCATCGCCGAAGCTGCGCGCGGCCTGCACGAGGACATTATTGTCAACCTCCAGGCCGACGAACCTGAGATTGCCTCAGAAAACATAATCAAGGTGGCAAACCTGCTGGCCGCGGAAGAAATCGAAAATCGAAAATCGAAAATCGAAAATTCCGAGGCGCCTATGGCGACGCTGGCCGTGCCGATCTTCGACGAGGCTGAATGGCGGAAAACGAACGTCGTCAAAGTCGTTCTCGGCAGCAATGGCAACGCGCTCTACACCGTCCGCCACGTCGAGGGCGGGGCGCATCATCAAATCTTCCCCGACGGGCATGTCCAGGTCTACGCGAACGGAGCGAAGCCGAGCAAGGACGAGTCGGCCCGTTCCAAGCTCGTCGTCGGCGCGCCGGAGCGCATGAAGGTCGTGCGGCGAATCTTCGAGGCCTGCGCCCACGAGGAAAAAGGCGTCCGCTCCATTCTCGAAGACCTGAATGCTGAGGGCATCCCGTCGCCCCGGGGCGGCAAATGGAGCGTGGGGACGGTTCGCGCGATTCTGAGCAACCCCGTTTACTACGGCGCGAACGTCTGGAACGTGCGGAGCTTCAGCAAGTACCATCGGATTGAAAGCGGGGCCGTGAAACCGCTCCCGGAACCGACCGGCAAGAGCGTCAACTGGAACGAC
>JBEKKG010000472.1:0-9082 GCA_050010835.1 Planctomycetota bacterium | reverse complement strand
CAATGGCCACGTGACGCGCTCCACCAATCCCGCGGAGATCCCTTCCTTTACCTCCAAACTGATGGGCAGTTACTTCTCCAACAACGCCGCGGTTGATCCCGTCCCCGCGGAAGTGCCGGCCCAGAAGTGGCTGGACCTCACGGGCACGCCCCTCACCCAACCCTCTCCCCAGGGGGGAGAGGGGAGGGTGAGGGAACCGGCAGGCGCGGCGCTGCTCAACGACAGCAAATACGGCCACAGCGTCCGCGGCAACGTGGCGCGGCTGACCCTGCTCCGTTCCAGCTACGATCCCGACCCTCTGCCGGAGCTGGGCCATCACACCATCCGCTTCGCACTGCAGCCGCATGTGGGCGAGTGGAGCGCCTCGGACGCCACGCGCGCCGGCTCTGCGTTCAACCTGCCGTTCAACATAGCCGGCTCCAGGATGCAGAAGGGCACGCTGCCCGGACGCAAAGGCTGCGCGGAAATCCTCACGCCCAACATCATGCTCAGCGGCCTGAAGAAGGCCGAGGACAGCGGCGCGCTGATCGTCCGCCTCTATGAGATGGAAGGCCGCGCCACCGTTGCGCGCCTCAAGCTCGATGCCTGCCTGGCCGCGCCTGACGCGGCGGCGGTCGAAACGGACCTCCTGGAACGGCCGCTGAAGACGAGCACTGCAAAGATGGCAAAGGGCACGCTGAGCGTCCAGGTGCCGCCCTTCGGCATGGTGACGGTGAAGGTGCGGTGATTGTCTTCTTCTACAACAAGCCCAACCGCCACGGCTTCAACGCGCTTGCGGGGGCGCTGGAGGCGGACCCTTTCTGCAAGGAGCTTCCAGTCTCCTTTCCCACCGGCGAAGAAAGTCTCTTCCGCGCCATAAACGAGGCGCTCGCCGAGGCGGACCGGGTGCTCGTGGGCCTGTCCTTTATGACCCCGCAGCTCGCGGCGATGAAACGTCTCGCCCGGCGGCTCAAAGAGGAATTCGCGCGGCGCATCACGCTTGTCGCCGGCGGGCCGCATCCCACGGCGGACCCGGCGGGGACGCTCGCGCTCGGCTGCGACATCGTCGTGCGCGGCGAGGGCGAAGCCACGTTCCAGGAACTGGTGAAACAAATCTTCCATTCAACACAGAGGGCGCAGAGGAACGCAGAGGGGAACCATAGGAAAGGACTCGGGGTTGTTTCCATTGGTTCTTCCTCCGTGCCCTCTGCGTCCTCTGTGTTGAGAATTCCGTGCTACGCCGCGATCCAGGGGCTTGCTTTCCGCGACGAATCGGGCGCGATCCGCCTGACGAAGCCGCGCCCGTGGATTGACCTGGACGACTATCCGCCGCTGGCGGCCGGGCACCACAAGGTCGGGGCCATCGAGATCACCCGCGGCTGCCCGCACGCCTGCGGGTTCTGCCAGACCTCGCAACTGCACGGCACACGCCCCAGGCACCGCAGCGTGGCGCGGCTTGTGGAAGCCGTTGAATGGATGAGTCGCAACCAGCTCAGGGACGTCCGGCTGCTCAGCCCCAGCGCTTTCTCCTACGGTTCTCCGGACGGCAGGAGATTGAACCTTGCCGCAATCGCTGAACTGCTCTCCGGCCTGCGGCGCGCGCTCGGACCGCACGGCAGGCTCTTCTTCGGCTCCTTCCCTTCCGAAGCGCGTCCCGAACACGTCACGCCGGAGACGCTCGAACTGCTCCGGAAGTATGCGAGCAACAACAGCATTCTCATCGGCGCCCAGTCCGGCAGCGATGCAACCCTGGAGCGCTGCCACCGCGGGCATACTATGGCGGATGTATTCGCGGCGGCTTCGGCGGCGCTGCAAGCCGGCTTCAAAGTCAACGTGGACTTCATTCTCGGCCTGCCCGGCGAAACCGAGCCGGAGAGCGACCAGACCGCCGCTGCGCTGGAGAAACTCGCCGCACTGGGAGCGCGGATTCACGCGCACTTTTTCCTGCCGCTGCCGCAGACGGCGTTCGCCGGCGCAAAGCCCAGCCACCCAAGCAAACGTCTGCTGGCCACCGTATACAGGCTGCTGGGTCGCGGCCAGCTTTACGGCGAGTGGCAGGCGCAGACCGCTATTGCAGAGACAGCCGCAGACTAGCGCAAATGAGCATGCGCCAACAGCGGGACCAGGCCCTGCTATGGCGTGCTGAGTGCTTAACCAAGGATGGGCGCAGAGGGAAAGGTTCCCGCATGTGTCCGAAACTGCGTCACTGTCTCTGGAACTCCGCCACATTGCCGCAGCGTGCACCGGTGCAAAAACCTACGCGGCGCTCGAATGTGTAGACGAGAACCAAGCGATACTGTAAAAAATTGGACTATACTGTCAAAAATCGGACGAGATTGCCTGTAAACACATGTCAATGACGACCGAAGAATTATATTCAATATATACATGCTGTGTCAATTCATTGCGTTTAGATTGTCGTTATGACCTTGTTTTTGTCAATATCTACAAGCATGATTGGTAAGTAACGCAAATTTGCACCAGTGCAGGGCTGTCATATTGAGACTGGTATATGATTTGCTTACAAGCAAGAATGTTAGTAGGCAAGTGACCTAACAAGTGTGGTGAATAGGTCAAGCCGTAATGTTGCCTAAGGGACTGTGCATGAATAAGTTGGTGGCTCTCAACAAGCGGTGCGCCCTTCTCTTCCTTATCGCGCTAGTGCAGTCGTGGTACATTCACGCCGGCAACAGTACCTTCACCGGCCCAGGCAACTTCAGCAATGCGGCCTTGTGGGGCGGCACGCTTCCGGGAGCCAACCAAAATCTGAGGATCAACGGAACATGCACGTTTGACAACGCTGCGAGCAACCTCGCCTATGGTACGTTGAGCGTCGGCAATGGGGCCATCGGCACTCTTAACTGGCCTGTCGGCGGCACGAATACGCTGAACGTGACCGCGGTATCTTCGACGACTGCAGGCAGTGCTATTGACATGACCAACGGCGGCACGCTCCAGATCCGCACTTCCTGGACCACCACAAGTCAGACATTCACCCCTGGGACCGGCACCATTGTATGGAACGTCACCGGCGCGGCTTCGACGCTGCCGGCTACGATAGGCGCCTACAACAATCTGACAGTTTTGTGCACCGGCCGCGTCGCCAGTCTCGGCATGGCCACCACAGTGAACGGCAACCTGCTGATTAGCGCTGGGACGCTTGACGTTACAGCGGCCAATCTAGCTTTGACCGTCAAGGGGAATTTCACCAACAACGCCACCTTCACCCAGCGCACCGGTACGGTAACCCTCAGCGGCACCGCGGCGCAGGCGATCGGTGGAACCACCGCGACTGCATTCAACAACCTCACGCTCGGGAACACGACCGCCCCGGTGTCAGGGAACACAAACTTCAGCGTGGGAGGAACGTTGACCGCCAACGCCGGCGCCGTTCTAACGCCGGCAGCGGCGGTTGTGGTCAGCGGCGCCGGAACGCTGACAGGCTCCGGCAGTGTGCAGGTGACCAGCCTTGTAGCAGCACCGGATTTAGCCACGCAATACACAATCACGACCAAGACCTTGACGAATCTCACCGTGGACTTCAGTGGTGCGGGCAGCCAGCAGGTTGACGCTCTCAGCACCTATCGCAACCTGAAGATCAGCGGCACTGGAACGAAGACCGCTGCGGGTGCCGTGACGGCTTCCGGGCTTCTGACTGTCTCGTCAACATTCTCACTTGCCAACTTCGCCGTCACTGTGGGTTCTTTGACTGGCAGCGGCACGGTGGACAACTCAGTTGCCGGCACGCCGACCCTGACTGTGGGCAGCGCCGCCAGCAGCACCTTCAGCGGGGTAATCCAAAACACGTCCGGCACGGTGGCGCTGACCAAGACGGGCGCCGGCACGCTGACGCTGAGCGGGGCCAATGCCTACAGCGGCGCAACGACGATCAGCACCGGCACGCTGCAAGTGGCGAACGTGAGTGCTATCCCGTCCGGCGCAGGCAAGGGCGACGTGACGGTCAACGGCACGCTGGACCTCAATGGCAACAGCATCGGAGTGAACGGCCTGCTGGGCAGCGGCACGGTGGACAACTCAGTGGCCGGCACGCCGACCCTTACCGTGGGCAACAACAATGTCACGAGCACGTTCAGCGGCGTGATCAAGAACACCAGCGGCACCGTGGCGCTGGCCAAGACGGGCACGGGCACGCTGACCCTCTCCGGCGCCAACCTGTACACCGGCGCAACGGCTGTAAGCGCCGGCACGTTGCTGGTGAACGGCTCGCTGGCCGCGGGCGCCGGGGCCACCACCGTCAGCGGCAGCGCCACGCTGGGCGGGACCGGAACGGTCCGGGCGGTTACGGTCGCTTCGGGCGGCATTGTCAGTCCCGGTTCTGCCCCTGGCGTCGTCGGCACGCTGTCGGCGACCTCAGCAGATTTCAGCGCCGGCGGCATCCTCCTTCTCGACGTGCCGTCAACTGCCAGCTACGACGTGCTGAATCTCTCCGGCGCGCTCACCGTGGGCGGAACGTCAGTCCTGAAGCTGGCCTCCGTCCCAGCAGCGGCGGGCGGGCCGATCACGGTGGCCAGCTACGGGAGCTTGAGCGGAGCGAACTTCGACTTCATTGACAATGCCAGCACCACGATGGGCGTGTCGGCCGCTTACGGCGGTGCGGCGCTGACCTTGACCTTTGCCGCCCCGGTCATTGCCATCGAGTGGGACCCGAGCACCAGGGACAGTTCGGGATTGTTCCCCGGAGCGACAGCGACGGCGGCATGGACCTTGAATGGCATCGCGCTGGGCGCCGTGCACCGTACGGACACTGCATCGGGTGGACCGCCTACCGACACCCAGGACCCGCTCACCTTTGTGGTTGTCAACAAGGGGACCGTCAACGAGTTGTTCACCGTCACTTGCGCCGCGGCGACTGTGCCGGCCGGATGGACAATTGGCGCCAGCGCCGGGTATAACGTCTTTGAGACCGGCGCCAACAACGATAACAGCTACACCTACAACTCATTGAATGCCGGCGGCTTCCAGATTACCCCGGCCAAGATCCGCACCTTGGCGACACAGAACTTCTGTCTGCGCTACAAAGCGCCGATAAGTACGAACACAGTTGCAACGAAAAGCATTGCGGTCACGGTTACCGCAACGGCGCCGTAAGGCGAAGCGCCGGCTACAGGACGAAGGAAGGAGGAGATGAAACATAAGTGTGCGCGTACCGCGGGCGTCTCGCCCGCCTTCCGTGTTTTTGTTTATCCTGGTTCATAGGCGGGCGGGACGCCCGCGGTACGCTCAGCGGACAGGAACCGGTGAAGGCGTGCAGGGTCATCCGAGGCATGTGTGGAAATGGACGTTAGGACAAGCAGAGGAAAACACTTTTTCAGGAGGACAAGGAAATGCGTTTTGCAAGCAAGCTGATGTTGTTGGCACTGTTAGCGCTGCCTTTGGGGAGCGCTGTGGCTGCCACGAGTACCTTGACCGTCACCATCACCGTGACGTTGAGCGTGACCGTAGACGTACAGTTCGTTGACGCCGGGTCTGGCGGCACTCTTGCCAAGACGTGGACGATAGCGGCGGGGACAATCGGCGGCACCTATGACGCCGTGACGGCCAGCGTGAAGCCTCAAATCAAGAACAACGGCGCTTTCCACGTTGATGTAACGGCCAAGGTTACCGATCCGCCCAACTGGGCTTCCGGCGCGGCGGCGGGCGCGAACATATACATGATTGCGACGACACCGGCCACGACGCCTCTGGCCTACCTGACCACCGCCGCGCAGACGTACCAGTCTATCGCCGCTTCCGGCACGACGCTCGCAGCGGATACGATAACGCTGAACCTGCCGACCACCGTCAGCCATGTCACGCCCGGCGGAAACATGGTTGTTACCTACGTTGCGACTGCGACACCGTAGGGCGGTCAGCAAATGTACCGCGGGCGTCCCGCCCGCTCGTGGCAGGCTGGCAGGGCGCGAGGACGAAGGCGGGCGGGACGCCCGCGGTACGCTCTGGGCCACGCATTTACTGACATGCACCCGCGGAGTGCCGGCGGCAGGAAGAACATTTGCAAGTGTGCGTGAGGACAAGCAGGGAAAAAACCCTTTTCAGGAGAATGCGAAATGCGTACTGCGAGTAAACTGATGTTGTTGGCAGTGTTGGCGTTGCCGATGGGGAGCGCGCTGGCGGCTACGAGTACCTTGACGGTGACCATCACCGTGACGTTGAGCGTGACAGTGGACGTACAGTTCGTGGACGCCGGGTCTGGCGGCAATCTTGCCAAGACTTGGACGATCGCGGCGGGGTTGATCGGCAGCACCCACGACGCCGTGACGGACGGTGTGAAGCCTCAGATCAAGAACAACGGCGCTTTCCACGTTGATTTGACGGCCGCGGTTGCTAATCCGACCAACTGGGGTGCCGGCGCGGCGGCGGGCGCGGACACTTTCCTGATTGCGACGTCGCCGGCCACGGCCCCTCTGGCGTACCTGACCGTTGGCGCGCAGGCCTACCAGTCTCTCGCCGCTTCCGCTTCGTCGCTCGCAGCGGACACGATAGCGCTGTCCCTGCCTACGAGCGTCAGCCATATCAGCCCGGGCGGTAATATCGTAGTGACATACGTTGCGACAGCCACACCGTAGGGCGGCTGCCAATTGTCATTCAGTGGAAGAACCTAGGAGGAACAGACAGTGAGAAAACAACTGCAACAAGACTTGGTGCTGCTCTTGATCGCCGGGCTCGGACTCGCGTGCAAGGCGAGCTGGGCCTTGAGTCTGGGACCCGCGATCTTCATGGTTCAGAACGTCGTGCCGGGCCAGCCGGTGGACGTGAAGAAGACGTCAGGCGTTGTTTATACCATCAACAACACCAGCGATACAGAGAGCGCTTTGTCTCTGACGTGCAAGAAGCCTATCGAGGGCGGAGTGGTGGCTTGGGAGTGGGGATACGATGAAATCCCAGACGCGTCGTGGTGCAAGCTGGAGAAAGAAGAAATCACGGTCCCGCCCAAGTCCAAAATCGAAGTAGGGCTAACCATCGCGATTCCGGATAAGCCCGAGTATTACAACTGCAAGTGGATCGTAGCCGTGGTGCTCAAGCCAGGCAAGACCGCCGGCCCTGGCGTCGGGTTGGCGGTGGCTGCGCGGGTGCAGATCGAGACGGCACTAAACAACGATCCCAAGTCCGGCGGGGCCGTCGCACTGGCCGCCATCCCCTGTCTTCTGCCCATCGAGGGCAAGCCCGGGGGGGCAGCCGAGCGTACAGTCCTTATCAAGAACAACACCGACAGGACGCTGGAATGTGCCACGCAGCGCCTGGAGGACTGCTTTCAAGAGGGCGAATCGCGCTATCCTCGTTACACCTCGCCAGGCTATCAGGCCCTGGAGAAGGAGTCCTGGCTGAAGGAGAAGGAGCAGAAGTTCAGCTTGAAACCCGGCGAACAGCACGAATACAAGCTGAAGGCCCGGATTCCCGAGGCGGCCAAGCCGGGTGAGAAGCGGGAGGAACTGGTGTTCATCACGGCGCCGGCTCCGGAGCCGGGCAACAAAGGCCCGAAAGGACGGGAGACAAGGACCTTCTTCCGCATTCGCTACGACGTCGTGGCGGAAGAGGCAAAGTAAGCCGTGCGCGGGGCGCCGGGTGGCGCCGCGCCTGGAGGGTAAGGCAAGGGCGGAGCGTGTCATTAGAGCTGAGGCGGCACGGGCGTCCCGCCCGTGGCCGCAGGTCGAATGAGCTTTGTTGACGCAGGAGCTTGAGACTCCGTCCGGTCGTGAGGTGCTGGCAATGGCAAGGCGCGTTGCAATAAGGAGTGTGTCGCTACTGGCCGCGATTGCCTGGTGCGCGGCCGGCGCAATCGCCTTGGCCGATGAGGGCCTCGCAGTCGAGATCCGCGTGACTCTCGCCGTCCCAACGTCAACCGCGCTGGCCTCGGACAGTAATCCGTCGCTCGAGGGCGACCTGCTGGCCCTCAAAGCGGCCGTGTCGCCGATCCCCGCTGCCACGGGCACGGTCACGTTTTCGATAGATGGGGTGGTTCAAACGCCGGCCGTGAGCGTGGACGCCAATGGCGTGGCTACATTCATCGCGGGCACGCTGGCAGTGGGCGAACATGTTATCAATGCGCACTACAATGGCGACGGCGGAGGCAACCCCAGCACGTCAGCCGATCTGACGCAAACGGTCAACCCGAAACCTCCGAGTATCGTCAGCAGGATAGGAGTAGTGGGGGGCCAAGTCGGCGACCCCCAGGAGTTCTCTTTCGTCGCGCAGGGCGCACAGCCGATCACCTACACCTGGGATTTCGGTGACGGCACCAAGGTCACCACCAGCGATACGACTGTCGAGCACACCTTCACCGCGCCAGGCAACTACACCATTGTGGCCACCGCGGTTGATGCCAATGGGCAGCAGACGTCGGACACCATGACGTTCCTGGTCGTCAGCCCTGCCACGCCACCCACACCGAATGTGCCCTGGACGGTGACCACAGCCACCATCGGCCTGAACTTCAAGTACACCCGCAAGGACCTTATTGCCGTGGCGGGCCTGCTGACCTTGCCCGCGGGATTCGACCCCACGGGGCAGACCATCGCCGTTGATTTCGGCGGCGCTAAACAGGTGTTCACGATGAACTCCAACGGTGTGGCCCAGGCGGGAACCAATCTGCTCAAACTCGTCCGCAAACTGAAGAACAAGAAATTCCTTGGCGGAGCGTGCAAGCTTGGGTTTAGCCTTAAAGGTTCGCTGGGGCCGGTGCTGGCCGATGATGGGCTTACGGATGTCACCACGCCGAAGTCCGGCACGGCGATTTCCGTAAAGGCGCTCCTTACCCTGAACGCCGTCATCTACGAAGCGGATCCATCCGGCTTGTGGAAAGCCAAAGCCGGCGCCAGTGGCAAAGCTGTGCTGAAGACGAAGTAGTGGTGCGTCCACACTAGACTGAAACATCCCGAGCCGCGCGCGCCCAGCCCCCGCACCCGTGCCCCGGTCAACCTGCGCGGCTCACCGAAAAAATCCTGAGATTTTTCAAGAAATTTAACTCCTTGCGCTGCAAGCGGTTAAGTATGTTATGACCCTCAGAACAGCAATCTCAAATGCAAGCTTTTGATGGCTCATACGTCATACACAATAGGAACCATAGGTCCTGTGCGCCTGTGGG
>JBEKKG010000471.1:0-6067 GCA_050010835.1 Planctomycetota bacterium | reverse complement strand
ACCGCGCGACGCCCCAAGCGGTGCCTCCACCAAGGCGGCGGAGAAGGAGGCCAAACCCAACTGGCAGGGCGTGGACGAGACCGTGGTGGAGAAAGTCGCGCGCGAAGCCGGGCGGCCCCCGCGGGAGCCTTTCATCAATACAGACCAGGGAGACCTGCTGCTGTTCTGTTTCCTGGTTGCCGGCGTGATCGGCGGCTTCGTTGCAGGCTACTGCTTCCGCGGGCTGTTCCCGCCACGGCGCCGCGAGAAAGATGGGAAAGCTCCAGAGGACACGAAGGTCAATGTTTGATCTCTTCTCGGACATCATGGCCTGCCGTACCAACGCGCTGACGCGGGTGGATTCCCGAGTCAAACTGGTGAGCGCACTGGCCGTGCTGGTAGCGGTGTTGTGCTCCACGCATCTGGCTTTGCCTCTGGCCGTCCTGGCGGCCTGCCTGGCCGCCATGCTGGCGCTGCGCCTGCCGGTGCGTCTGACTCTCTTGCGCCTGGCGGCTCCGGCGGTTGTAGTGCTGGTTCTGACGGTCGTGCAGGTCTTCATGTACGGCGTCACGCCGCTCTGGACTTTCACCCTGGGCGGCTGCACGTTCACTGCCACGGTGGAAGGCGCGTGGAAAGGCGCCCTGTTGGGGGCGCGCGTGTTTGGGGCGGTCAGCGCCATGTTGCTGCTCAGTTCGGTCACCCCGGCGCACCAGCTCTTCCATGCGTTGCGCTGGCTGGGCATGCCCAAGACCTGGGTGGAAGTGGCGCTGCTGATGTATCGTTACGTCTTCGTCTTGCTGGATGAAACCGCCGACGTGGCCACGGCCCAGCGAGTGCGCCTGGGCTATGCCGGCGTGTCGCGCTCTCTTTCCTCGCTCGGAGTATTGTCGGGGACAGTGATCGTCCGCTCGCTGGACCAATCCATGCGCACGCATGAAGCGATGGTGTTGCGCTGTTACAGAGGCAGCATGCCCTTTGGCCCGCTGCCGGTTTTGGGCCGCAAGGAACGCTGGCTGCTGCTCCTGGTGCCGCTGGCCATGGCGGGACTTTGTTGCCTGGCCGAGTGCCTCGGGAGGCCACAGTGAAGGAGGACGCCGGCTCGCTCGCGCTTTCGGCCTCGCAGGTCTCCTTCTCTTACGAGGAAGGCACGTGCGCGCTGCACCAGGTTGATTTCCACGCCCAGGCCGGCGAGTTCGTCGCTCTGCTGGCCTCGAACGGTTCGGGGAAGACCACGTTGATCAAGGTGCTGGCCGGCTTGCTCCAGCCGCAGCAAGGCACGGTGCTGGTGAGCGGCCAGGACATCCGGAAAATTGCCGCCACGGAACTCTACCAGCGCGTGGGCCTGGTGCTGCAAAACCCCAATGACCAGCTTTTCGGCGCGACGGTCGAGGAAGACGTGGCCTTCGGACCGCGCAACCTCGGACTGACGGAGAACGAGGTCCAGAAGCGTGTCACCGAATCCCTGGAGGCTGTGGCAGCCGGTCCTTTGCGCAGCCGCGCCATCCACCATCTAAGTTTCGGCGAGCAGAAACGAGTGGCCGTTGCCGGCGTGCTGGCCATGCACGCGGCGACGCTCATCCTTGATGAGCCCACAGCGGGCTTGGACCCAATGGGCGAGACGCTGATGATGCGCCTGCTGAACCGGCTCAACCGCGAGCAGCACATCACCATCGTCCTGGCGACCCATTCGGTGGACATGCTGCCGCTCTTCGCGGCGCGCATTTGCGTGCTCAGCCACGGCAAGTTGCTGAAGGTCGGCCCGCCCGAGGAGATCTTCTGCGACCACGACATGCTCGCCCGCGCCAGCCTGCGGCTGCCTTATGTCTCCCGGCTGCTGCACGAATTGAAGCGCTACGACGGCGTGCCGATCAACGGCCTGCCGCTGACAGTGGGCGAGGCGCGCAAGCAGTTGCTGGAGCTGCTGCCTGAAGAAGTGCTCACCAAGCCCGAGCTGCAGGCGCTGCCCAGGCCGCCGGAGGAAGACTTGTCGTGAAACCCGGCCGCACCGGATACACCACCGGCACGTGCGCCGCGGCTGCGGCCAAGGCCGCGGCGTTGGTCCTCACAGGCCACGCCGCTCCCGAGGTGGCTGAAGTTTTTCTGCCGGACGGCACGCCGGCCAGGCTGCCTGTGTTGTTCGCGCGCCGTCTCGAAGGCATAGGCGCAGAAGCCGGAGTGCGCAAGGACGCCAGCAGCGACCCCGATGTCACGGCCGCGCAGACAGTCGTCGCGACGGTGAGCTGGACCGCCGGCCCGGAGATCGTCTTCGCGGCCGGCGAAGGCGTGGGGACCGTTACCAAGCCGGGCCTTTCGGTTGCGCCCGGCGAACCCGCCATCAACCCCGTGCCGCGCCAGATGATCCGCCAGGCCGTCGCCGCAGTCACACCCCGCGCGGTGAAGGTGGCAATCTCCATCCCTGGCGGCCGGGAGTTGGCCGGGAAGACATTCAATCCGCGCCTGGGAATCGCCGGCGGGCTTTCCATTCTGGGCACGACTGGAGTGGTACGCCCCTTCAGCCATCCCGCGTTGCAGGACTCCCTGAAATGCGGCGTGGACGTGGCCACGGCCTGCGGGATTGCCAGCCCTGTGCTCGTGCCGGGACACATTGGCGAGCGCGCCGCGCGCCGGCACTTCGAGCTGCGGGAAGAACAGGTGGTTGAAGTCAGCAACGAATGGGGTTTCATGCTGGGGCTGGTGGCGCGTGCGCCGTTCCAGCACCTTCTGGCGCTGGGACATCCCGGCAAACTCGCCAAGCTGGCCGCGCGCGCGTGGGACACGCATTCGTCCCGCTCGGCGAGCCCCGTGCCCCTGGTCGCCGCGCTCGGCAAGACCGTGCTGGGCCGCGAACTCCCGGACACGCCCACGGTGGAGGGCCTCTTCAAGTCCCTGTCCGCCGCAGAGGGACAACAACTTGCCTGCGCGCTGGCGGGGCAGGTACGGGAGCAGGTTGCCGCATTCCTGCGCGCGGCCAACGCGCCCGGCCCTCGGGACGCCGCGGTGGTGTTGATCAACATGCGCGGCGACTGGCTTGGCAGCCACGGAGATTTGAGCCCATGGCCAAGGCGGCAGTGAAGATCACAATCTGCGGCTGCGGCCCCGGCGCGCCGGAATACCTGACGCCGGTCGTGCGGCAGGCCGTGGAGCGCGCCGAGGTGCTCGTGGGGGCACGCCGGCTGTTGGAACTCTTTCCTGAAAGCGCGGCGGAGCGGGTCGCCGTCGGTGCGGACACGGAACGGGCCTTACAGGAGATCGCTGCGCGTCACGGACGCCGCGTCGCAGTCCTCGTGACCGGCGACGCGGGCCTGTGCAGTTTCGCGCAGCCGGTGCTGAAGCGTTTTGGCCGGGAAGCCTGCGCGGTAGTGCCCGGCATTAGTTCGGTGCAGGTGGCCTTCGCGCGTCTCGGCCTGGACTGGCTTGACGCGCGCATTCTTAGCGCCCACGCTGAGAATCCGCGCGCTGACTCCGGCGTGTTCGTGGGCTGTGAAAAGTTCGCCGTCCTGTTGGGCCGGAAAGAGGCGCTTGCCTGGGCCGCAGAGTTGGCGGGCGCGCTGGGCAGCGCTTATCGCATTTTCGTCTGTGAGAACCTGACGCTGAAGGACGAGCGGGTCCGCGAGACCACGGCGGCGGAACTGCCTGCGCTGAAGGTCTCTTCGCTCGCGCTGGTGCTCCTGGTGAAGAAAGGCTTGCTGGCATGACACTGGGCACGTTGTACGGCATCGGCATCGGGCCGGGCGACCCCGAGTTGATTACCGTCAAGGGCGCCGGCCTGCTGCGGCGCTGCCGGCATGTTTTCGTGCCCAAGGCGCGGACCGCCGCGGAGAGCCTGGCCTGGTCCATCGCGCGCCGGCACGCGCAGGCCGAAGCCACGGTGCATGAGCTGGTCTTTCCCATGACCACGGACAGCCGGGAACTGGAAGAGCGCTGGCGCGAGTCCGCGCGGCAGGTCGCCGCGGTGCTGCACGGCGGCGAGGACGCCTGCTTCTTGACGCTCGGGGACCCCTTCCTGTACTCGACCTACATTTACCTGGTGCGCGCCTTGCGCCAGGAGTTGGCCGCAGTGCGCGTGGTCACTGTGCCGGGCGTGACGGCTTTCAGCGCGGCGGCGGCGCTGGCCGGGTTTCCTGTCGGCGAAGGCAAGAAGCCTGTCACCATCGTGCCCGCTTCCGACGATCTGGAACAGGCGCGGCGCGCCATCGCGGGCGGCGGCACGGTGGTCTTGATGAAGATCGGCAAACGGCTGCGGGAGATCCTGAAGTTGCTCGAGGACTGCGGCGTGCTCGAACGCAGCGTGCTGGTGGCGCGAGTGGGGCTGCCGGAGGAACGCCTGGAAACCGACCTGCGCAGGCTGAAGGAAGCAGGCACGGAGGCGGAGTACCTGGCGGTCATTCTGGTGCAGGCGGGTTAGCCCAAATCATTCACCGCAGAGACGCAGAGAGCGCAGAGAACAGCAGGGGAGTTGGGTTTGATAGGCATTATGTTTATCAGTTCACTCTGCGTCCTCTGCGTCTCTGCGGTGAATAGGGAGGTCGGATAGATGCAAGTCCACTTCGTCGGCGCCGGCCCTGGTGATCCTGAACTGCTGACGCGCAAGGCCGAGCGGCTCTTGCGCGCCTGCCGCTTCTGCATCTACGCGGGCTCGCTGGTCAGCCCCGAGGTGCTGGCGCTGCTCCCGCCGGACACCGAGCGGCACGACTCCGCAGCACTGACCCTGAAGCAGACCACGGCCCTGTGCCTGAGCGCGCGCGAACGCGGCTTGGACGTGGTGCGGCTCCATTCCGGCGATCCGGCGATTTACGGCGCGATTCGCGAGCAGATGGACGAGCTGGACGCGGCGGGCATTGCTTACGAGGTCGTCCCCGGAGTCAGTTCGTTCCAGGCCGCCGCGGCTGCCTTGCGCACGGAACTGACCGCGCCGGAAGCGGCCCAGACGATCATCCTCTCCCGCGTCGCGGACCGTACGCCCGTGCCGCCGGAGCAGGCGTTGGTCCAGTTGGCGCAAACGCACGCCACGTTGTGCCTGTTCCTTTCCGTACACAAGATCGAGCCAATCGCCGGCATCCTCGCGGCCTGCTATGGGGCCGATTGCCCTGCCGCGGTCGTTTACCGGGCCTCCTGGCCGGACCAGCAGGTTATCACCGGCACGCTGGCCGATATTGCCGCGAAGGTCCAGGCCGCGGGCATCCACAAGACTGCTCTGATTCTGGTTGGCCGGGCATTGGGTCGCGGCCAAGCGGCATCGAAGCTCTACGATGCGAAATTTTCGCACGGTCATCGCAAGGGCGCGCAAGAATGAAATGTGCATTGATCGCCCTCTCAAGGGAAGGGGCCGCTCTGGCCCGCATCGTGGCACGGTCTTTGCCCAGTGCGGATGTTTTTGTCCATGTTGCGCAGGCTGTCAGCCTGCGGGGCGATCCAGCGGATCGCCCTACAGCGCCGGTGCAGACTTTCCGCAGCATTATGGCCCTGACCAAGCGTGTCTTCCGCAACTACTGCGGTCTGGTCTACTTCGCGCCCTGCGGCGTGGTTGCTCGAGCATTGGCGCCGCAGGTCAAACACAAGCTGCGGGACCCCGCGGTGGTCGTCGTGGACGCCGGCGGACGGTACGCAATCAGCCTGCTCTCCGGCCACGAAGGCGGCGCCAATGAACTCGCCCTGCGCGTGGCCAACATTCTAGGCGCCGAGCCGGTCGTTACGACCACCACCGAGGCGCTCAAGACGGCGATTGTCGGCGTCGGTTGCCGGCGGGGAGTCGCGGCGGACAGGATCGTCACCGCCGTGTGCCGGGCGCTCAGGGCCGCGCGGGTAAGTTTGGCGGAAGTCCGCGTGCTGGCTTCGGCCGACATCAAGGCCGGCGAAAACGGGCTGCTGGAGGCGGCGCGCATTCTCCGTCTGCCGCTGCGTTTCATCTCTGCGGATGAGTTGCGCTCGACAGCCAAGACTTTTCGGCATTCCAGATTCGTGCAAAGCAAAGTGGCGCTGCCCGCGGTGGCGGAACCCGCCGCCTTGCTGGCAGGAAGGAGGACGCGATTAGTACTGCCAAAGAGGGCCTGGCGCGGAGTGACCGTGGCCATAGCCAGGGAAAGCTGTT
>JBEKKG010000470.1:0-6071 GCA_050010835.1 Planctomycetota bacterium | reverse complement strand
TAAATGCGTGGCCCAGAGCGTACCGCGGGCGTCCCGCCCGCCTTCGTCCTCGCGCCCTGCCAGCCTGCCACGAGCGGGCGGGACGCCCGCGGTACATTTGCTGACATGCACCCTGGCCAACGCCGCAATTTGAAAACGTGTGGAAAAACCTGGTGTTCTGAGTTACAATGAAAATACGCCTCATTGCAGGGCGGGAAGGCGAAGAACCCTGCCTGCGCGCAGGGATTGCAAGCGGAAATCGTGACACAATGGCCTCGCTGATCGGCCGGAACTTGGGCGGTTACTTGATCGAGCAAGAGGTAGGCCGCGGCGCCATGGGCGTCGTGTTCAAGGCCAAACAGCTCTCGATGGACCGCTATGTGGCACTGAAGTTCCTCCCTAAGCGCCTCGCCCAAGACGAAAGAATCGTAGCCCGCTTCCAGCGCGAAGCCCGCACCGCCGGACAGTTGTCCCATCCCAACCTGGTGAACGTCCACGACACCGGCGTCGTGGATGGCTTGCACTTCATCGCCATGGAATTCGTGGACGGCTCTTCGGTCCACCAGATAGTGCGGGAACGCGGCCCCTACAGCGAGAAGGAAACACTGAACATCGCCGCCCAGGTTGCCGCCGCGCTCAAGGCCGCCCATGTCAAGGGCATCCTGCACCGCGACGTCAAACCTGACAACTTCCTGATTGATGCCACCGGCCGCGTGCGCCTGGCGGACCTGGGTCTGGCACGCTTCCAGCATGAGGATAAGAGCAGCAACGCCACCCACGATGGCGATACGGTCGGCACCCCCTACTACATGTCGCCGGAACAGTGCTCCGGCAGCAACCTCGACGAACGCAGCGACCTTTACAGCCTGGGCGCTTCGATGTACGTCCTGGCCACCGGGCACACGGCCTTTGAGGCCCCCAATCCCGCCGCAGTCCTGGTCAAGACGGTCACGCAGCCGCCACGGCCGCTGAAGCAGTTGAACCCCAAGCTCTCCTCCGGTTTCGTCGCCCTGGTCGAGAAGATGATGGCCAAGGACCCCGCCAAGCGTTTTCAGAACGCGCCGGAAGTGCTGGAAGCCCTGGAGCGCTGCAAGAGAGGGCTGTACCGGGCAATCACCAAAGAGCAGGTTAAAGTAGAGGACGTTCCGCTGATCCCTCTGGGCCGGACCCCACGCTACAAATTGCTGCTCTACGGCGCTGCCGCGGCCCTCACGATACTCGTGGTGGCGGCGCTCATAGGGCGTGCGCGCAGCCAGCGCGCGCCTGCATCCGCCGGCGCCGACGCGGGCTCCACGGAGAAGGCCGGACACTCCGCGGCCCCTGTTGCGGCCCAGACGAGCGCCAAGACAGATTCCAAGGCCGGACCTGCGGCGCAGGCCAAAGCCGAGCCCAAGACGCAGCCTCCGAAGAAAGAAGAAGTTGGCGCGGCCCCTCGTCTGCCCAGCGCGCTGGCAGAGAGTTCAGTAATGGACGAGCAGCGGCTGGCTGTTTTCAAGCAATTGACCCTGCTGAAAAAGGACTGGTCGGACAAGATCAACCAGAACCCCGACCAGGTGATTGCAGGCGTGTTGGAGTTTCAGAAGCAGCACCCGAAGGTCGCCAACATGGCCGACGATTTTCTCGCCAATGCAAAAGAGATAAAGGAGAAACTGGAAAAGGACTGGTCTGAAGCCAAAGGGGCCGCCGAAGAGCAGGTTCAGGCCAGGCACAAGCCCGAAGCCTTCCATATTCTGCGCAACTTTGTGGATGCCCATGAAGGCACCAGGCAGGCCAGCATCGCCCTGGGGATGATGGAGGGCTGGGTGAGCGACCTGCACAGCGCAGCCAGGAAGACAGCCGAAGCCGGCGATTACGAGACGGCCATCGAAATGCTCACCATCGGCGACTCCAAGCTGCCTGATGAAATCACCGCCCAGATCAAGAAGGACCTGGCGCAATTGGCGGAGGAGCACAAGAAATTCCTGTCTTTCGCCGAGGCCGACCACAAGAAACTGGCCGGGATTCTGGTGAAGGCCGGCAGCGCCGCCAGAGAAGCCGACGCCGCGGGCAAACGGTACGATTTCGAGGAGAGCGCAAAGATCTGCCATGAGGGCCTGGCCCAGCTCAAGACTTTCCCGGTCAAAAAAGAGTTGGAAGGGCTGGAAGCCATTTACTCTCGCGCCGCCCAAGTGCTGGTCCGCATGCGCTTGGCGCTCGAAAGCCTCAAGTCAGTGGAACTCCAGGGGCTGGGCAAGTGGAAGGAAGCCGGCCAACTGCTCGGCTGGGATGAGCACGGCCTGCTCTTCAAGCCCAAGGACCTCGTTCAGGAGCAAAAGGTGCCTTGGAGCCTGGTAACAGCCGAGAACCTGCTCCAGATCGCACAGGCGCTCAGGATTGCCAGCGGCGGCAAATCGGCCACCGACCTGCTTGATCTCGGGATCCTGGCTTTTGCCGCGGGCGCGAATACTGTTGCCCTCGAGAAGCTGGAACAGGCGATTGCAGTTGACCCGGCAACTCGGCCGCTGGCCAGGCCGGTGCTGCGCATCCTGAAACCCGGGCCGACGCCCGCCGAGCGCGAAATGCTGGCCCGCAGACTCTTCACTGAGGCCACCGCCGCCCGCGAAAAGAATGAGAACGAGAAGGTCTTGAGTCTCCAAAAGCGGCTGCTCGGCGAACTGTCGAATACCACGTTTGTGCAGAAACGCCTCAAGGAGGTCCACGACCTCGGAGTGCCCCGCGTAACAGAAACGCCTGCCTCCCCCGCAGAGAAGGTTGAGAAGAAAGACGAGCCCGCGGCCAAGAAAGATGAAAAGAAAGACGACTCCGCGGCCAAGAAAGATGAGAAGAAAGACGAGCCCGCGGCCAAGAAAGATGAGAAGAAAGACGAGCCTGCGGCCAAGAAAGATGAAAAGAAAGACGAGCCCGCGGCTAAGAAAGATAGTGGCAAGTGACAAGTGGCAAGTGACAAGAGACCCGCTACACTGAGCCGCATGTCTTCCCCCGAACCCCACAAGATTCTGGTCGTGGATGACGAACATGCCATCTGCTGGGCTTTCACGCAGCTCTTGCAGCCGGAAGGCTACCAGGTCGTCGTCGCCTCCTCAGCCGAGGAAGGCCTGGAACTGGCGGCCAAGGAACTGCCCGATCTGGTGATCCTCGACATCCGCCTGCCCGGCCTTTCGGGCCTGGATGCGCTGCCGCGGTTTCGCGGGCAGAATCCCGATGCGCCGGTCCTTGTGATGACCGCCCACGGCACCATGGAGACAGCCATTGAGGCCACCAAGCGCGGGGCCTACAATTACCTCCTCAAGCCCATCCACAACCAGGACGTGCTGCATCAGATCCGGACCGCGCTGGAACAGCGCAGCCTCTCGCGCGAGGTGGCTCAGTTGCGCCGCGAACTGGGCGAACTGGGCCGGCCGCAAGCGCTGACCGGCAGGACGCCGGCGATGCAGGAAGTGTACAAGAAGATCGGGGCCGTCGCGCCCACGAGCAGTTCCGTCCTCATCCTCGGCGCCTCCGGCACGGGCAAGGAGTTGGTGGCCAAGGCCATTCACGACTTCTCCGCGCGCGCCCGCGGCCCTTTCATCGCGCTGAACTGCGCGTCCATGCCCGAACCGCTTCTGGAGAGCGAACTGTACGGCCATGTCAAAGGGGCCTTTACCGGGGCCATCCGCGACAAGGCCGGCAAGGCCGAGGTGGCTGACGGCGGCACGCTGTTCCTCGACGAAATAGGCGAGATGCCGCTGGCCATCCAGGCCAAGTTGCTGCGCTTCCTGGAACAGAAGCGCTTCGAGCGCGTCGGCAGCACGGAACCTGTCGAAGTGGACGTGCGCATCCTCGCCGCCACCAACCAGGATTTGCGCCTGCGCATCCGCAAGCAACTCTTTCGCGAAGACCTGTACTACCGGCTCAACGTTGTGTCCATCGAGCTGCCGGCGCTGCGCGACCGGAAAGACGATATCCCGCTGCTGATCGCACACTTCCTGAGCGCCTCTTCTTCTGCCCCCCTGGGTGGCGCCTGCATCAGCCAGGAAGCCATGAAACTTCTGGAGCGCTACGACTGGCCCGGCAATGTGCGGGAACTGAAGAACGCCATTGAGCATGCGCTGATCCTGGCGCGCGGCAGACCCATCGCGCCCGAGCACCTGCCGAGCCACATCCTGCAAGCCCTGCGCGGGGAAGGCCCAAGCCAGAGCGAGACGCTGGAAGAGTTGGTCCGCCAACGCACCTCTCAGGCTTTGGACAAAGCGGAAGGACTGCCCGAGGGCAACGCCTTCAGCGAAGTGACGGCGGACATCGAGAAGGTGATCCTGGCCACAACACTCAAACGCGCCGGCGGCAACCAGGTACAGGCCAGCAGGCTGCTGGGCATCCACCGCACGACGCTCAGGAAGAAGATGGAGGATTACGGGATCTGAGGATTTTGGATTTTCGATTTTCGATTTTAGATTTTCGTAACCGTTCAGTCTCCGAGCCGCACGCGTAAGCAAGCGGTCAGGGGGAATGCTATGGGACGCATAGGAAGAATGGGAGAGATGGAACCGCTCCCTTACGGTCGCGCCTCGGACTGAACGCTTGCCGAGTACTCAGCCCTAGCCCCTCGCCCCTCGTCACGGCACGGGCTTCAAGCCCGCCGCCCAGGCCGTGCCGCGGCGGATCAGTTCCGCCGGACCCGGGGTCTGCCACACCTGCGCGTTATGGCCCAAAGTCGTCTGGAACGTCCGGCCCTTCCCGTATTCGCGCACGAGCGCCATCGGGTAGTCCTTCTTGTCAACTTTGCTGGTGGCCACAGCCAGCACCGTGATCGGGAGCTCGCCGGCCAGGCACGTGTACAGTTCGTCCGTGACCTCGAAATTTGCCAGGCCTTCGGTGACCGGGTGTTTCACGTCGCTGATGCGGACCTCGAACTTGCCAAAAGGATCATGCCCGCGCAATTTGCGGTCATAGACGCGGCCGGCCAGATTGCGGAACTCCGGCCACGGTTGTACGTCCTGGAAAGCCCCACAGGCGAAATGGGTCATCACCATGCCCTTGCCGCCCTCAACGAAAGCCTTGAGGTTGGCGTGTGCCGGCTCGCCGGGGTCGGGCTTCTGCCAATTCATGAAATGGATGATGAGCGCCGCATAGTCATTGATCTCCTGCGAGCACAGGATCTTCGGGTCCTCGGCTACGTCCACGAGCAAGCGTTTGTCCTGGTTGAGTGCCGCGCGCAGCACCGGATACGTTTCTTTCCAAATGTGTCCGGGGTAGTCAATCCCTGTAACGATCAGGATTTTCGTCGTCCGGCCGGGTTCGGGCTGGCCTTTCTTGATCTCCACGGGTGCGTCCTTGGCCTCCTCTTTCGTGCCGGCGGGGGCAGGGCTTTCCACCTTTGGCGGTGGCACGTCCTTGGCGCTTCCTTCCGCGCCCTCCCACAACCAGATCTCGCTGACGACAGCGTTATTGTTGCCGTTCTGCCGGAAGGCGATGCGCAGGCTGCCCGCGGCGTAAAGGGCCGGCGGGACGGCGAGCACGATTTCCGCGGGCAGGTCTTTGTTGTCTTTGTAGTTGGGCAGTGGTGTGGCTTTCAGGGCCTGCTGGAACTCGCCGCCTTTGCCCGGCGCCAGCCACACGGATTGCACGCGGCCGTTGCCGTCGAAATCCCACCAGGTGAATCCGACCTGGTAGGCCTTCTTGGCGTCCAGACCCGCGGCCTCAAAGGGCACCTCGCCGCCGTTGTACCAAACCGTGCCGAAACGGAAATGGGCCGCGCGATCGGACTCCGGCCAGAAATGAGCTTTGGCCTCGCCCACCTTCAGGGTCGGGCCGTCCTTGACGCCGTCCACGGAATCCGCGCCGCAATCGAGATAGCAGGCCAGGTGGAAACCCTGCGGCGCTCTGCGGGCCAGGTTCTTCTTGAATTCAGCACTGCGTTTTTCATCGTGTTTCAAAGCGGATGCCTCATCCACTTCAGGCAGGTTGGATGATTCCACGGCAGCGTTCAACTGCTCGGCCAGGGGCTTGTCCTTTATGGACGGGAGCAGCTTATCCACGGCCTCGCGTGCCGCGGCCTGGTTGGTGCGGGCCAGGCCGCCGGCAATCTTCACGACAGCGATCTGCGCCTCGGCCTG
>JBEKKG010000469.1:0-6105 GCA_050010835.1 Planctomycetota bacterium | reverse complement strand
GAAGCGTCCGGGGCACCAGAAGCCCTCGGCCAACGGCGCCTGCAGACTTGTTTCTGTGATGTCCGTCAGCCGCACGCGCGCGGGCACTGGCTGTTTGCCCGTGCCGTCCGTGATAATCCCGGAAATGGTCCCCAAGGGCGTGTCTCTGAGAATAGCTTCCATTATCCGCGCTGCCCGCGGATCGCGTACGCGCAAGCCGCTGTCTTCACCCCCAGGACCGTGTACCGTTTTGTCCCTGGTCTCCTCGCCCAACGCGCGCAAAGTCTCGTTGTTTTTTTTGACCTGCGCGATGAGTTCCGCAAGTTGTTTCTGCTGGTCCTCCGGCCCGGCCGGCTTCTCGCCGGGTGGCGCCTTGGCGCCGCCTGCATCCCGTTCCACAGCCCGCGGATCAGTTTCCCTGTCCCCTTGCAGGAGAGGGGCGAGTGCGGGCGGCTTCTCCTCCCTTGTTTTCGGGCCGGGGCCAGAGGGAACCGCCCCCACAATCTCTGCCGCTTCACCATCGAGACCTTCGCCGCTGAGGAAGCGCGGTACATCGGCAAGGACGGCCGGGACCGCGCGCTTGGGAGGCGGCCCCGCCAGGTCTGGTGTGGTTCCGCCGCCGGACTCCTCATCCAGTGGGCAGACCGGCGCCGACTCCGGATCGCCGGGGTGGATGACTCTCTCGCGGCTTGGCACGCGGACCGCCCCTGCCCTCTCCTCAGCCAGTGCCGGCTCGTCGCCCTCTTTCTTTTGGGAATCCCGCGCCAGCTCCGGGTCGCCTGGACGGATGGTTGTCTTCCGAGCCGGAACACGAGGCCCCTCCGCTTTCCCCACGGTCAACGCCGGGCCGGCATCCTCTTCCTTCGGGGCATCTCGTGTCTGCTCGGGGTCGCCTGGACGCACGTGTGAGTGGAGCAGTCTGTTAGCCTGCTTGACATGCACAGGCTGACAGCCTGTGCCACAGCGGCTCTCAGTGAAGTCCTCATCCTCTTCGTCCTGCGGAGTCCGCGCCAACTCCGGATCGCCCGGGCCGGCGCCTGTCTTCCTGACCGGCACATGGGCAGCTTTGGCTTTCTCCCCCGTTGGCGCCAGATCATCGTGTTGGCCTGCGTGCTTGTTGGCCTGCTGGCCTGTTGGCCTGTTGGCCTGCTGGCCTCTCTCCCCCGTTGGAGCCGGCTCATCACTCTCGTCCTCAGAGGAAGTTCGCGCCCGCTCCGGATCGCCCTGCTGAGTGGCGCCACGGCTTGCCTGGGCCCTGGGCGGCGCAGGCCCTTCCGCTGGCACAACCTCGGCTCGCGCCGCTCCAGCGGCTTCGCCGGCATAGGCTGAAAGCACGCAGGCGGCAAAAAGGCCGGCGGTCAGCAGGCAACGTCCCGCCGAGCGCACCCCCAGCGCGCCCTGGCGCGACTCTTCGTCCCATTCAGCCAGTTCCAGCATAGAGACTCATTAGAACCTGTTGCTTGAGAAAAGCAAGGCTTTACCGTGTAGCGCAGGCTTCCAGCCTGCATTTCCTGAGCAGGCAAGATGCCTGCGCTACACTCACACGAACTCCGCCAGGAGGCTGTCAGCCACAGGCAGCCCTTGTTTGCTGATACGGTATCGGCCATCAACTGTCATTTCCATTAGCCCTTCCTGGAGAAATCCCTGCAGGAGCGGAGAACTCTTCAGGCAATCCACCCCCCAACAGGCTCTAAACTCTTCCGGGCTGACGCCGCGCCGCAGGCGCAGCTCCAGAACCAGGGCTTCGCGCGCGCGGGCGGAGGCATCCAGCACCTCCGCTGTCTCCGTGGCCAGGCCCGTGGCCTCGACAGCCTCCAGGTAGGCCGCTACCTCGCTGTGATTGTTGCTGCGCTGCCAGGCCAGGAAGCTGGCCGCGGACGCGCCCACGCCCAGGTAAGCCTGATTGCGCCAGTAAATCAGGTTATGCCGCGACTCTAGTCCCGGCCGCGCGTAGTTGCTGATCTCATACTGCCGCAGGCCCGCTTCTTCCAGCAACTCGATGACGGCCAGGTACTGGCGCGCTTCCTCTTCAGCGGGCAGAGGCGCGAGCTCGCCGCGCTCGACCGCACGGTACAAAGGCGTGTCTTCTTCGTAGCTCAGGCCATAGGCGGAAACATGTTCGGTCCCCAGACTTGCGGCCTCATCCACGTCCCGGCGCAACTCGTCCCGCGACTGCGTGGGCAGGCCGTGCATCAGGTCAATCGAGACGTTCCCGAACCCCGCCGCGCGGGCCAGGCGCACAACTTGCCGGCTGTCTTCAGGACCGTGGATGCGCCCCAGCAGTTTCAGCAAGCGCGGCTGGAACGACTGCACACCGAAGCTGATCCGGTTCACGCCGCGGCGGCGGAACAGTTCGAGCTTCGCGGCGTCAACCGAACCGGGGTTGGCCTCAATAGTGAATTCCTCGACGCTGTCGAGATTCAGGTTCCTGGCGAGCAAATCGAACAGGCCGGCCAGTTCCGCGACCTGGAGCGCGCTGGGCGTGCCGCCTCCGATGTACACAGTGCGCGGCGCAAAGGGCGCGACCGCGGCCAGCTCGGCCACGCGTGTGCACAGTTCTTTTTCCAGCGCTTTCAGGTAGCGCGCCACGGCCGCGGGCTTGTGAATCTCGCTGGCGAAATCGCAGTAGGAACAGAACGAAGTGCAGAACGGGATGTGGACGTACAGGCCGGCGGGGAAGGTTTGGGCGGATGGGCTGGCAGAGGGGAGAATGTCAGTCTGTGGGACGGCCATACAATGCCTTCAACAATCTCCGGGCTCCATGAATCACAGCCACTACAGAGATGCGCTCAACCCCGGGCCGATAGATAATGCAGTAGTTGAAAACTGTAATGTGCCGCAGATGTGCAAGTTTGCGCCCTGGAAGAGGGTGCCCAACAAAGGGAAAAGGGGCCAAATCCTCGACGGCCTTCTCAATCTTCTGAGTTAGGGCTAAAGCGTGCGCTGGAGAATCGCTCGCCACGAAGCTCGCTATTTCGAGGAGGTCCTGGCGGGCCTCCGGCGACCAGATGATTTCCGCAGCCATGTGTACACTTCCCTCATTACCTGTTCATGTGGGATCCCTTCGCCACGATCTATGGATGCGAGCCCGTGTTCGATTTTCGCCACCACGTACAGTTCGTTTATTGCGTCCTCAAATGTGCAGTCGTCCGGCAGACTCTTTGCCAACGCGCGCAGATGTTCTTTCACAGTGGCCATAGTCCATTCTCCAACCCGCCCGCTTCATTGTATACCACATCTCAGACCGTTTGGCTATAGCTATCTGCAACCCGCACCAGCACCTTCAGCGTCCCCTTGCGCCCCGCCAGCTCGAACGCCTCGACGGCCTGGTCGAGGGTCTTGCGGTGGTCAATCAGGCAACGCACGTCAATCTTGCCGCCGGCGAGCAGGCGCAGGGCCGGCGCGAACAGGCCGCAACGGCTGCCGAGCACCGTGATTTCAGCGACCACGATCTTGGCCCAGTCGAGTTGGGGCGGAGCGGACGGCGCGTAGGTGCTTTTCAGAATCAGCGTGCCGCGCGGCGCGGTCAGAGTGACGGCCTGGGCCAAGCCGGCGGGCGAACCGGTGCATTCGACCACGTAGGGGAAGCGTCCGAAATTCGCGGCTGTTGCTTCCCCTTCTTCTGTGGCACACACGGCTTCCACGCCCCAGCGGCGCGCCAGGGCGAGTTTCTTCTCATGGCGGCCCAGTAGTGTCACGCGCGCGGCATAATGGCAGCACACTTGGGCGGCGAGCAGCCCCAGCTTGCCGTCGCCCAGCACCAGCATACGGGCGCCGGGAGGAATATGCGTCTGCTCGAACGGCTCCAGCGCGGCCGCGAGCGGTTCGGTGAAGACTGCTTCCTCGTCGCTCACGTTCCCGGGCACGGTGAGCAGGTTCCGCGCGGGCAAGTCGAGGAACTCAGCGAACGCTCCGGGCCGGCGCAAGATCCCCAGCACGCTGCGCGCGGCGCAGTGGCGTTCCATCCCGCTGCGGCAAGCCGCACACTGGCCGCACCCGGCATTGATCTCCCCCACCACGCGCCGCCCGAGGAGCCGCTCCTCGCCCTCCATTACGGTACCGGCGAACTCGTGTCCCGGTATGCCGGTGAACCCCATGTATCCTTTGGCCAGCTCCAGGTCCGTGCGGCAGATGCCCGTCAGATGCACGGCGATGCGGCACTCGCCCTGCGCCAGGGGCGGCAGGGGCACGTCGCGCAACTCCAGCTTCCCGGAGGGCTCAATCCACAAAGCTTTCATGGGGGCGGATTGTAGCACCAAAGGGGCAGGTGTCGCGGGAAAGGAAGATTCGACGTTTGCATCCGCTTGTCTCGCTGACTATACTGCATTCCATGCCATTGACGAGTATCAGGCTCCGCAACTTCAAGTGTTTTCAAGACAGCGGCGATATTCCCCTCGCCCCGCTGACCGTCATTTTCGGGCGTAACAATACGGGGAAATCATCTATCCTGCATAGCTTGCTCTTGCTTCGCCAGACACTTGACGCACCTATGTACGAACCCAGGCTGAACCTGAAGGGCCTTACCGACGCCGGAACTTACGCCGATCTCGTGCATCAGCACCGGTCTAAACAGCATGTGATAATGCACTTTGGCATAACAGCACCTCTCTCCCGAGGTGGTAAAGCACTTGTGAGGCGAAACGGCCGGCTGCAATTGGAATTTGCTTCTGGTGAACCAGAACCGCCCCGCTTGGTCCGCATGAGGATTGAGAATGGAGTTATCGAGCCACTTGAGGTAAGGCGAAGCGTGGGGGCCGGTGGTCCGTACGAGCTCTTCATAGGAGAAGAAAGCGCCGGCAACCAGAAGGAAGCAAGGTTTTTCTTTACAGCCAGAAACTTTCTCCCGTTCATTGACGATGAGCCCAAACGTGTCGGCCATCCGAATTACCGTCGGCAACGAAGCCGCGAGTTCGCACGGTTTGTCCTTCGGTCCTTTATGGAGACCCTGCAAAAGATAAGAGCTCTTGGGGCGTTTCGCCGCCCCCCTGAGCGCCGCTATGAATACGGCGGGCGTGTCCCTGAAGCGGTGGATACCGCAGGAGCCAACGTCGTGAGCGCGCTAATCGAAGACATGACGCGCCGCCGCCACCCCGGCGAATTGCTCCGCAGTGTCAACCGTTGGCTTCGGAATGTGGGCCGCATTCGGTTATTGCCTCTGCGCCGAATCTCCAAGTCTGCGCGTCTGTTTGAAATCCGCCTCAAGGATACGGATTCCGGCCGATGGGCCAATTTTGCGGATGTTGGATTTGGCATTGGACAAGCCCTGCCAGTCTTCGTTGAGGGACTGCGTACATCACCTGGCGGCACGTTTCTTGTACAAGAACCAGAGATACATCTCCACCCTGACGCTCAGTTTGGCATGGCCGATTTCCTGGTTGACCTGGCGCTCAGCGGGCGCCGGGTCATCGCTGAAACGCACAGTGAGCACCTGCTGCTTCGGATAAGGCATGCCATCGTTACGGGAAAGCTGAGGCGCTCCAATGTCAGCGTGATCTATGTGGACAAAGGTGCTGATGGTGCGAGCCACGCACACGCACTGGAGATCGATCCCTTGGGCCAGATCAAGGATTGGCCGAAAGGTTTTATGGAGGAGGCCACAGACGAGCGGTTGGGCCTCCTGGAAGACATGGCGGGAGTGGCAGAGTCTCAACCGTGAGCGGAGCAAGCAAAGGCGTTGTTGACACGGGCGTCCTGGTTAAGGCCAATGCCCCCGTGAATGAGCCGCCTCGGCGGAATCGCGACTTCTTGGCGCGACTTCGCTTGCTCTGCAGGTTCAGCAAGCGCGCCATTGCTCTCCTGACCAGTCAACGGCTGCTGGAGGAATATAACAAGGAGATCCCTAAGCCCCGCAACGACTACGTGAAGGCGTTCATTGAGATGGCAGCCAATCCCGCTCTATCAGTGTTTAACTGGGCGCGCTGGACAGGTGCAATCGATTCAGTGGCGCGCAAATGCCGTTTTCCACCAGAGGACGACCATGTCTTGAGGACGGCAATCATGCCAGATGAGAAGACTGTCATATTCTCGGAAGAAGACCGTATGCTCGCTGCCAACGATTGTATCTACAGGAACCTGAGAGTCCACATTTGGCATCCCAAGGATCTGCAGTGTGGTTAATCGTTCCTT
>JBEKKG010000468.1:0-6121 GCA_050010835.1 Planctomycetota bacterium | reverse complement strand
GCAAATGTACCGCGGGCGTCCCGCCCGCCCGTGGCAGGCCGGCAGGGCGCGAGGACGAAGGCGGGCGGGACGCCCGCGGTACGCTCTGGGCCACGCATTTACTGACATGCACCCGATTGTATGAGCTCAGGAGCTCTGTATTTGTATTCCGGCCGCCGCTGGTTATTCTCGGTTTTCCACGCCGGTGTTTCTGGTTTAAGGAGTGAAGCCTGATGGGTGACGGCAGCAGCAGGAAACCATTTTCGGTAGGCATTCTCGGATGCGGCACCGTAGGCACGGGCACGGCCAGGATCATGCTGGAGAGCAGGCCGCCGCTGGAGGACAAAACGGGACTGGCCATCCGCCTGCACAAGATCGCCGAGAGGGACCAGGCCAAGGCCCGCGCCTCCGGTTTCGAGCCCCGGCTTTTCACCGCTGACGCGCTCGCCGTCTGCAACGATCCGGAGATTGACCTGGTGGTCGAGGTCATCGGCGGGATTGAGCCGGCCAAGACTTTCATCCTGGCGGCCTTGAAGGCCGGCAAGGCCGTCGTCACCGCCAACAAGGCGCTGCTGGCCACTCACGGCAAGGAGATCTTCGAGGCGGCGCTCGCCGCCAGGACCAGCGTCGGCTTCGAAGCCTCGGTGTGCGGCGGCGTGCCCGTGATCGCCGCGATCCGCGACGGCCTGGTGGCCAACCGCATCGAGAGCATTCACGGCATTTTGAACGGCACGACCAACTACATCCTCACGCGCATGATCCAGAATGGCGCGCCTTACGCCGAGGCACTGCGGGAAGCGCAAGCCAAGGGTTACGCCGAAGCCAACCCCGCCAACGACGTCAAAGGCCTGGACGCCGCCCACAAGCTTACCCTGCTGGCGAACCTGGGGTTCCACTCCATGTTCGACTTCGAGGATGTTTACGCCGAAGGCATTGACGGCGTCAACATTGATGACATTCGCTTCGCCGCCGAACTGGGTTACACGCTCAAGCTGCTGGCCATTGCCAAGCGGCGTAGCGCAGGCGTCCCGCCTGCATGCGGGCGGGACGCCCGCGGTACGGAGGCGGACGGCGTGGAACTGCGCGTGCATCCGGCGCTGATCCCGAACGGCCACCCGCTGGCCAGCGTGGGCGATGTCTTCAACGCGGTGCTGATCCACGGCGATGCCACCGGCGACGTGATGCTCTACGGGCGCGGCGCGGGCATGCTGCCGACGGGCTCCGCCATCGTCGCGGACATTGTGGACGCGGCGCGCGGCAGCGCCCGCCAGGCTTTCACCAAGCTGCAGTTCTTCCAGAATCCGCGCGCGGACCTGCCCGTGGTCCCGATCGGCAAGATCCGCAGCCGCTTCTATGTGCGCTTCTGCGTCCTGGATCAGCCCGGCGTCATGGGCAAGATCGCGACCATCCTGGGCGCGCACGGGGTCTCCATCGCCTCCGTCATCCAGAAGGAGCCGCACGCGGGCGGAGATGTGCCCGTCGTTATCCTGACGCACGCGACCCTCGAGGAGCACTTCCAGGCGGCCTTGCGCGAGATTGCAAAGGAAGCATTCGTCCGGCGGCCGAGTTCGTTCCTGCGAGTTGAGGACTGAGCGCTGCGAACGGTGCTTGAAACGAGTGCCATGCGGCGCAAAGATGGTGCAGGTGCGGGTGCTCCCGTGCCAGGAAGGGCACGCACGTGTTGTGGAGTCAGACCCCAGGAGAGCTTAGACATGGGTCTTGTTACAGTGACGATGAAGATCGAGAACTACGTGGATTGGACGCGCGCGCAGACCGCCTCCGGCGCTAGGAAACCGCGCATCAGGACCGTGATAATCCCGGACGCCTTGGTTGACACGGGGACTGTGAATCTGTGCCTTCCCAGCAGGTACATCAAGGCTCTGGGGCTGATGCCATCGCCCGGGAAGATCACTGTGAAAACGGCAAATGGATTGGTCCAGCGGACGGAATACGGTGGCGCGCGGTTAACGCTGCAAGGGCGCTCAGCCGAATTCAACGTCACGGGAATGCCCGACGATGTGCCTGCCCTGGTAGGCGTGATTCCGCTGGAAGGCTTGGACTTTGTCGTGGATCCGATGACACATAGTTTGGTGGGTAAACACGGGAAGAAGCGCGTGATGGTGATGTACTGACCCCTCCTCCTGCGTCCTGCCCGTGCAAAAGCCGGCCTGTTCGTGTATAGTATGGTCATGCGTACGGCAGAGCATCCTCACCCGCCCAGCACCGGCTTGGGTACTTAGCGCGGCCCGGAGAGGCTCTCCGGTGACCGCGCGTCCTTTCCTCAAGACTCGAGCATCAAGTCCCAAGCCTGATAGGAGTGACCATGAGCGAACAGAACGCACCCAAGAAAAACACCCCACGTAAGGACAACGCAGAGCCGGAGATCATGGAGAAGATCGTCTCCTTGTGCAAGCAACGCGGCTTCGTCTTCCAGTCCTCCGAAATCTACGGCGGACTGAAGAGCTGCTACGACTACGGCCCGCTCGGCGCGGAACTGAAGCGCAACGTCAAGGCCGAGTGGTGGCGCGCGATGGTCCACGGCCGCGAGGACATCGTGGGCATTGACGCCAGCATTATCATGCACCCCAACGTCTGGCGCGCCTCGGGACACCTGGCGGGATTCGCAGACCCACTAGTGGACTGCCTCGACTGCAAGGAGCGCGGGCGCGCTGACAAATGGCCGCAGAAAGAACCCGGGACGGAAGTTGAATACAAAGTCATTGTTGACTCGCAAACCGGCAAGAAAGAAACCCGCAAAGGCCTGGTGGGGAAACTCGGCGTTGTGTGTGGCGCCTGCGGCAGCCCCAATCTTTCCGACATCCGGCGCTTCAATCTCATGTTCCGTACGTTCCTGGGCAGCGTGGACCCAGTAGAGTTGCTGGCGCGCGCTCTCGAAGGCAAGAACCTGACGGGGGACGCGCTCAAGACCGCCATCGCCGAGGCTATGAACGAGACTTCGGTTTTCCTGCGGCCCGAGACGGCCCAGGCCATGTTCACCAACTTCGTGAATGTCCAGACCAGCATGAGGCTCAAACCGCCTTTCGGCATCGCCCAGCAGGGCAAGAGCTTCCGCAACGAGATCACCGTCGAGCATTTCACGTTTCGCTCGTGCGAGTTCGACCAGATGGAAATGGAATACTTCGTCCCCCCGCCCGGCTTCGCCGAGGAAGGCAAGGACGACATGTACTGGTTCAAATACTGGTGCGACGAGCGCCTCAAATGGTATACCAGCCTGGGCCTCCGTGCCGAGAAGCTGCGCCTGCGCCCGCATGAGCAGCAGGAACTCGCGCATTACGCCAAGGCCTGTTCGGATGTCGAGTACGAGTACCCGTGGGGCTGGGGCGAGTTGGAAGGCATCGCCCACCGCACCGACTACGACCTCAAGCAGCACGAGAAGCACAGCGGCAAGAAGCTGGCTTACTTCGACCCGCAGAAAAACGCACACTACCATCCCTACGTGATCGAACCCGCCGCCGGCGCCGACCGCGCGGCGCTCGCATTCCTCCTCGACAGCTACGCGGAAGAACCGCCGCCGCCCGGCACCAAGGAAGGCCGCACCGTCCTGCGGCTGCATCCGCGCCTCGCGCCGATCAAAGTGGCGGTCTTCCCGCTGGTGAAGAAGGAAGGCATGCCGGACACGGCGCGCAAGATCATCGCGGAATTCTGGAAGCACCAGATCAATGCGGCCTACGACGAGAAGGACACCATCGGCCGCCGCTATCGCCGCCAGGATGAGTGCGGCACGCCCTACTGCATCACCGTGGACGGCCAGACCGCCCAGGACGGCAGCGTGACCATCCGCGAACGCGACAGCATGAAGCAGGAGCGCATCCAGGTGGCCGACGCCGTGGAGGTGGTGAAGAAGAGGCTGGCGTGAGACGCTCTTGCCAAGCAGCCGCTGATGGTGGTATCATCAATGTGGATTGGTGGAGGATACGCTTATGCCCGTGATCAAGGAATCTGCCGCCTCGCTTGTCGCAGGTGAAACGCTGACCTGGGAGGAGTTTGAGAGACGCTGGGATGCAGATCCGGAGTTGAAGTTTGCGGAGCTGATTGGGGGGAGAGTCTACATGCCGCCACCATTGAGTGATCCACACGGGGAGGCGGATGCAGCGGCGGGAGGCTGCCTGTTCAATTACGTCGCACGTACGCCGGGCTGCAAGACGGCGACAAGCGCTACGTGCAGACTGCTCAGAGACGCCCCGCAGCCGGATCTGTACCTAAGTATTAGAGAGAGCCACGGTGGCCGGTCGCGGGTGCGAGGCAAGTACTTGCACGGAGCGCCGGAGTTGATTGTTGAGATTTGTCTGTCCAGCGCCGAATATGACCTGCACGAAAAAAAGAACTTGTATGAAAGGGCAGGCGTAGACGAATACGTGGCGGTGCTGCTGCACGAGCAGGAAGTGCGCTGGTTCCGCTTGGAGGGGGGGAAGTACGTGCTGCTCGAGCCGGACGCGAAGGGTGTCTTCCGTTCGATTGTGTTTCCGGGCCTGTGGCTTAACGCCCCGGCGCTCTTCGCCGGCGACGCCCAAGCGCTCCTCAAGACCTTGGAGTGCGGGCTGGCGTCAGCGGAACATGCAGAGTTTGTCAGACTGCTTGCAAGTCGGCGGAAGTGATGAAATCGGAGGGGGACATGGCAAAGCTGAGCACGCAGGGAATACGTGAACTGGGGCTAGATATCATCAGGAAGAAACCTGGCGGAATCAGGTACAAAGAACTTGTTGCCGCTATCCAGGCAGCCAGTCCAGAGACGCCATGGGACGCTATTCGCTGGAACGTCTGGGACATGCAGCGGAAATTCCCGAAGGACGTAGCGAAGCCCAGCCGTGGTCTATTTATGCCCGTCGCAGCCATGGGAGAAGGCGACAACACGCCGGACAGTCTCGTTTCCACGAAAGCCGGCAAGCTGAAAGAGTCTGATTTCTACCAGCCTTTCGCCGAATGGCTGAAGAGCGATCTCGATGAAGCCACTGATGCCCTGGCCCTCGGCGGCTCGGGACTGAAAGGCAAGTGGGGGACGCCGGATGTGGTTGGCGTTTACAAGCCGCTGGCCTCCAATCTTATCAAGTTCGATTTGGAAATCCTCTCCGGAGAGGTGAAGATTGACCCACAACAGCCAGTTGTCGCGTTCGGCCAAGCAGTTGGGTACCGGCTGTTTTCGGCTAAGACCTACATCGCCATGCCCAACACTATAACGCCGGATGACCAAGACCGACTTGAGGCGCTGTGCATGTTGTTTGGGGTAGGCTTGGCGCTCTTCGAGTTGAAACCTGAAGACCCACAGTTCTCGATTCGGGTTCGCGCTCAACGTTTTTCGCCGGATATGTTCTATGTGAACGAGTTCGCTGATCGCTTGCGCGATCATGATTCGGTGGCGTTCGAGCGCCTCTTCAGGTGAGGTTCACAGAAAGAGGAACTGAGCATGCGCGTTCTCATCATCGGCGGCACGGGCTTGATCAGCACCGGCATCCTTAAGCACCTGCTGGCACGCGGCGCGGAAGTGACCGTCTTCAACCGCGGCAAGCGCGCCGGCCCGCCGCCCAACGTCAAGTCCTTGCGCGGCGACCGCGGCAACTTCTCCGAATTCGAGCGCCAGTTCCAGAACGAGCGCTTCGATGCCGTGATTGACATGGTCTGTTTCAACCCCGAACAGGCCGAAAGCAGCGTGCGCGCCTTCGCCGGACGCTGTGAACAGTTAATCTTCTGCTCGACGGTCTGTACATACGGGGTCAAGGTGCCGGCCAGCATCCTGGTCAACGAGGACTTTCCCCAGGAGCCGATCAGCGGCTATGGCAAGGGCAAGCTGGCGGCCGAACAGGTCTTCCGCCGCGCCAACGAAGAGCGGAAGTTTCACGGCACGATCATCCGCCCCAGTTGCACCTACGGGCCCGGCGGCTCGCTCATAGACCAACTGGAATTCAACCCTTCGGCCTGGGACCGTGTCGAGAAAGGCTTGCCCGTGCTGTGCGCCGGTGACGGCCTGGGCCTCTGGCAGGCCACGCACCGCGACGACTGCGGCAAGCTCTTCGCCTATGCCGCGCTGAACCCCAAGACCTACGGCCAGGACTACAACGCCGTGCGCGAGGAGGTGCTGACCTGGCGGGACTATTACCGCCGTGTGGCCAGCGCGCTCGGCAAGACC
>JBEKKG010000467.1:0-6137 GCA_050010835.1 Planctomycetota bacterium | reverse complement strand
GCCTTGCGGTGGGCGGATACTTCCTCTGCGCCGAGTATCTTGCGCACGGCACTGTCAACGCTTACACGGCCTCGCACAGGCAGCTCGAGGAAGCCAACGCGGCAGCGCAGACGCTGATCGCCGAGGGAAAATATGAGGAGGGACTGCAGCAACTGCGCGCCTTCACCACCCTGGATCCCGAGGTGCGCAAACTGGCTAACGAGAAGTTCCAGGAGAGGCAGAAAGACGTGGAGGCGCTGCTGTCGCAGGCCATCGAACGTTTTGACAATGCCTACAGGGGCAGCACGCCCGAGGAACTCAAAGCCGCCGCGGCGGGGCTTCAGCCACTGATCCACATGAGCGTGCACACCTCGCTCTTGGAAACGAGGCGGGCGCAAACACGCATCAAGTTGGACGCCTACCTCGACACCCAAAGGGCGACGCAGTTCAAACAAAGGCTCAACGAAATCGAGAATACCGCCGGCCAGAACCACGAGACGCGCCTGCAAGCCTACACGGCACTGCTCACAGAAGATCCGCCCGAAGGCGTGGCCGCCAAAGTACGCGCGGACGCGGACCGCCTGGCCCATGAACTCCAAGCCGCCGCACGCTGGCTGCGGCAGGCGCGGAAGTATCGCGATGCAGGCGACCCTGAGACCGCGAAGCTCTTCTACGAGAAGGCCCAGGAGGCAGCGCCAGGCTCAGCCGCCGCGGTCGAGGCGGGGACGGAGCGGGAAGCCGCGAACGCAGCCGCCACGGCCCAGCAGGCGGAATGCGAAAGAATTGAAGCCTTGCCCCAGAACAAGTCCGCGGAAGCCCGCGCGGCGCTCCTGAAGTTCCTGGAAAGCAAGCCCGGCCCTATCCCGACGCAACGTGCTCTGGCCATCCTGCAGGGGCTGCAGCCGGTTCAGGCTGATGAAATGGAACTGGCCGCCGGCCTCAAGGCGGCGAAGGCGCTTCTCGACAAACAGCCACCCGATGTGGAAGGGGCGCGCCAGAAGACCCTTGAACTGGCGGACAAGCAACCTTATGCGAAGGCCTCCCGCGCGGCTTGCCTCAAAGTGGAACTCACCTCCCAGCCGGAGGGCGCTAACGTCGCCGTGAACGGCAAACCGGCCGGCGTTACGACACTCAAAGCCGACATCCCGGTGCTCGGTTTCGTGCATCTGGCCTTCAGCAAAGAGGGCTGCCGGACCGAGGACCTGCTGCTGAACAACTGCCGCGCTGAACGCCTCAGTGCGGTGCTCGACCGCAACCCCGCGGCCTCCAGCAGGCTGCCCGTCGCGGGGCAACTGGGACTTTGCGTTGAGGGGGAACAACTGTTTGTGGGCGGCTTCTCCGCTGCCCAGGCGGCCCCGCCGGAGATAGTCGCCTGTTCGCACCCGGACATGAAGGTCCTGCAGCGCATCAAGCTGCAGAAGAGCGTGCAATCCGTGCCAGCCCTGACCGTTTTCAGTGGGGAAGCCTTTGTCCCTACTCACGAGAACACCCTGTTGGCCGTGAACCTGGTGCGCGGCGAGATTCACCCGCTGGATCTTGGGGCGCCGGCTTCCAGCACGCCGGTGTTCTTTACAAGCACCGATGACGCAGGCGGCGAGCGGCAATTCATGGGCATTGCCACCCAGGCGGGATACGAGTGCTACCAGGCCGGAGCAGAAGCCTGGAAGCTGCTCAACCGCACACCGCTGGCAGGCGCCAACAAGCCGGCGCCGCAAGGCATGGCGTTCGACGGCGAGCGCTGCTTCCTGCCGCGGAACGATTTCGCGGTGCACGCCGTCGGCGCTCAGAACGGCAAGTGGGCGTGGAAAAAAGCGCTGGATGCCGAGCTCTCCGGTCCGCCTGCCCTTTTCCCGTTCGTGATGCCTGGAGCCATAAGGACGGGCGCGGCGGCGGTCGCCGTGGCAACGCTGGGCGGAAAGGTAGCGGCCTTCGACGCCCAAGGCGGCACTGAGATCTGGCGGCGCGATAAGGGCGCGGCCGTGCCTGCCGGGCTGGCTAGTGCCGGCTCTGGCTTCCTGGTGGCGCGCTGCGATGGGACCGTAGAACTGCTGCCTCTGAACATGAAAGGCGCGCCGCTCTGGACCGTCTCCCTTATGGGCGAACCTGCGCTGACACCGTTTGTCTTGCGCGACAAGGCCAACCCGCAGGGCAAGGCCATCATCATCTGCACCAAGGCGCCGAAGGAAGGCGCGCCCGGCGCCGCGGGTGGGACTGCGGTGCTGACCATCCTTGCTCCTGACTCTGGCAAGGTGTTGTGGCGGACGGCGCTCGAGGCCCCAATCGTAGCTCTGGCCGCGAGCAACGAGCGCCTTTACGTCTGCACTGCGGACTTCGAGCTGACGGCGTTCGACCTCAAGTAGGACAGGCTTTCCAGCCTGTCCGGACAGCCTGGAAAGGCTGTCCTACTTCCCCGCCCTCACACCGTCAAGATCTCCTTCGATTTCCTCTCGAAGTGGCCGGCGAGCTGCCCTTCGTATTTCTTGGTCAGGGTATCGAGTTCTTCCTCGGCCTTCTCCTGATCGTCCTCGCCAACCTTGCCTTTCAGTTCTTTGATCAGCTTGACGCCCTCGTGGCGGGCATTGCGCAGAGTGATCTTATGCTGCTCCATGCGGTCTTTGATCGTCTTGATCTGCTTCTTGCGGTTCTCCTCTGAAAGAGGCGGGAAGTTCAGGCGGACGACCTTGCCGTCGCTCTGCGGGGTCAGCCCCAGGTTGGCTGCAAAGATGCCCTTCTCGATCTCCTTGATCGTCTTGGGGTTGAAAGGCTTGACCACCACCATGCGCAGGTCTTGCTTGGCGATCAGGGCGACTTGCCGCAGCGGCACTTCTCCGCCGTACTCGGGAATGTTCACGTGCACGTGCTCCACCATCTCGGTGCTGGCCTGGCCGGTGCGGACACTTTTGAGGTGCGCATCGTAGTCGGCCACACACTTGATCATGCGGTCTTCGGCGTCGAGCAGGATTTCGTCAATGTCCATGATCCCCCTCCTCCGCGTCCACGAGCGTCCCGATGGCCTCGCCCAGCACCACCCTCCGGATGTTCCCCGGCTCCCGGACGCTGAAGACGACTATCGGCAGTTTGTTGTCCATGCACAAGGAGACGGCGGTCGTGTCCATGACCCGCAACCTGCCCCGCAGCACCTGCATGTACGACAGATGGTCGTACTTTACGGCCTGGGGGTTCTTGGCGGGGTCGGAATCGAAAACGCCGGGCACCTTGGTGGCCTTCAGCAGCACATCGGCTTTGAGTTCCATGGCGCGCAAGGCCGCGGTGGTGTCGGTGGTGAAGTAGGGGTTGCCCGTGCCGCCGGCCAGGATCACGATGCGCCCCAGCTCCAGGTGCCGCAGGGCCTTGCGGCGGATGTACGGCTCGCACACCTCCTCAGCCTTGATCGCAGACATGACGCGCGTCTCGGCGCCCATGCTTTCCAGAGCGTCCTGGAGCGCCAGCGCATTCATAATGGTCGCCAGCATGCCCATGTAGTCGGCGGTGGCGCGGTGCAACCGCCCCGACCGGCTGGCCTTGTCTCCGCGCATGATGTTGCCGCCGCCGATGACCACGGCCACGGCCACGTCGAGCGCGCGCAGCTCCACGACCTGAGCGCACAGGCTCTCGACCTGCGCAGGGTCAATGCCCTGCCCGCTGGCGCCGCCGAGCATCTCGCCGGAGAGCTTCAGGACGATGCGCGGATACTTGGGCCGCCGCCCGTCCGGCACGGCAGGCAGAAACCCGGTGGACTTGTCGTGCGGCGCAGACAGGCCGGCCTTGGGAATAGCCTTGCCCCCGCCACCCCCCCCTGGGTTTCTCCGCTTCTCGTCAACCATGACCACAGTCCCGAGTACTGAGTGCCGAGTACTGAGTAACCGATTTCATAGCACGCCGCAAGAACAAGTGGAACGGTAGGACAGGCTTTCCAGCCTGTCCCTTTCCACCCTGTCCGGACATCCTGGAAAGGCTGTCCTACCGTTCAGACGACGCCGACCTGGAAGCGCACGAAGCGCTTGACGGTTCCGGCGCCGCTCTCCTTCAGGACCTGCGCCACCGTCTTGTTGCCGTCACGGTAGTACGGCTGGTCAGGCAGCACAATCGAGGCGTAGAACTTGCCAAGCTGCCCCGTGGCGATCTTGCTCAGGATTTCGGGCGGCTTCTTGGCGTTCTTGGGGTCGCTTTTCAGTCTCTCGGCAATGATCTCGGTTTCCTTCCGGACCAGGTCCGCGGAAACCTCGGCGCGCGTCAGGCAGGAGGGTTTGGCGAAGACGATGTGCATCGCAATGTCTTTGCCCAGCGCCTGGGCCTGCTCGCCGCTCACGCCCTCGACCTCGACCACCGCCCCCTGCTTGTTGTCGAAGTGGATGTAGTAGCCGAACTCGCCCTCCACCCGCACGACCCGCTTGAGGGCGATGTTCTCGCCGATCTTCCCCGCCAAGGTCTTCACCGCGTCCGCGACGGGCGTGCCGCCGAGAGACAGGGCATTGAGTTTCTCGACGCTGTCCGCCCGGTTGGCGTCGGCCAGGGCGAGCAGGTCTTCCAGCAGTTTCAGGAACTCCTCATTCTTCGCCACGAAATCCGTATTGGCGCTGACCTCCAGCACGGTGAGCGCCTTCGAGTCGCCCGAGACTTTGTAGCCCAGCCGCCCTTCCGTCGCGGCGCGCCCCGCCATGGCGTGGCCTTTGTCCAGGCTCTTCTTGCGCAGCCAGGTCTCAGCCGCGCCGAGCCAGGCTGCTTCGCCCTGGCCGCCCGCTTCGGTCTGGGTTTCCGTCAGCGCCTTCTTGCAGTCCATCATGCGCGCGCCGGTCTTCTCCCGCAGCTTCGCCACCAATTGCGCACTCACATCCGCCATTGTACTTGTCTCCTCAGGTCTACAGGACAACAGGACAACACCCACTGGTGCTGCGGCCTGCCCATCCCTGTCCCTCGCCCCTCACTTGCCACTCGGCGCAGCCTGCGTTACCTGTTGCACCGCAACTTGCTCTTGTGCCTGCAGCGCCGCCTCAGGGTGGGTCTTGCGCATGTTGAGCCCCTCCTGGCAGCCCGCCGCCAGTTTCGCGACCACCAGATCAATCGAACGAATCGCGTCATCGTTGGCCGGAATGGGGATGTCAATGTCCGTGGGGTCGGCGTCGGTGTCCAGCATGGCGATCACCGGGACGCCCAGCCGCTTGGCCTCGGCCACGGCGTTGCTCTCGACAGTGGGGTCCACCACGAACACTGCGCCCGGCAGTTCCTCCATGTTGCGGATGCCGTCCAGATTGCGCTTGATCTTGCGCTTCTCGCGGTTCAGCGAGCTCTGCATTTTCTTGTTGTACTTGGCGATCTCGCCGGTCTGGTCCATGTTTTCGAGTTCCAGCAAGCGCTTGACGCGCAGGCGGATGGTGGCGAGGTTGGTCAGCGAACCGCCCAGCCAGCGTTCCGCGCAAAAGGGCATGCCGCAGGCCTGCGTGTGCCTGGCGATGACCTCGCGCGCCTGGCGCTTGGTGCCCACGAAGAGCACCAGCTTGCCTTCCGCCACGACTTTGCGGCAGAAGAAATAACCCGCGACCAGGCCCCGCACCGTTTCGCGCAGGTTGATGATGTGGATCTTGTTGCGCTTGCCCAGGATATAGGGCTCCATCTTCGGATTCCAGCGGCTGGTGCGGTGCCCGAAATGCGCGCCCGCCCCCAGCAAGTCCCTGGCGTTGACAATGGCCATCGTTGTGTGTGACTCCTTTCGCAGCCCCGCTGTGCGGGACTCGTTTGCGCGCCGCGCTCCAGGTTCAGCCTGACGGACGGAACAACTGCCACAGAGCTCACCGAGATCACAGAGAGTTCTTTTGCTGGTCTCTGCGTCCTCTGCGTCTCTGCGGTGAGTCTGTCCTTTCCGCCGGCCGGGGTGTTGTGTGCACAGCCCCGCTTCGACCCGGAAGAGTGCGGATTGCGCCTTCCCGTAACCTGTGCGGCCCATCCCAGCACTGGCTCCCGCCCGGACCGCTGAGCGAGAACGGGCGCATGATAGCCGAAGACGGAAGCGGTGTCGAGTGCAGGAATGGAAAAGACCGCTTTGGGGGTGCATGTCAGTAAATGCGTGGCCCAGAGCGTACCGCGGGCGTCCCGCCCGCCTTCGTCCTCGCGCCCTGCCGGCCTGCCACGGGCGGGCGGGACGCCCGCGGTACATTTGCTGA
>JBEKKG010000466.1:0-6143 GCA_050010835.1 Planctomycetota bacterium | reverse complement strand
GGGCGGAGGCAGCGGCGGCTTTGCCGCTGATCTGCTGCAGCTATGACCTGGTCACGGAATATCCGCCGCTGCAAGGCTTCCTGCAGCGCATCCCGACGAACCTGGAGTATCTGCTGTCGGTGCTGCTGGCCGGGCTATACCTCCGGTTCTTGAAGAGCCGCTCCTTGCGCGCAGGCATCCTGCTGGCGGGTCTCAGCGTGGCTCTCGTCTACCTCCGGCCGCTTATGGTTATCCCGTGGAGCCTGGCACTCATCAGCGGGGCCGGTTTTCTGGTGCTCACCAGGCAGTTGCGGCCCAAGGTCTGGCTCGCCATGGCCGCGGTCCTGGCTGTCGGAGTCCTGCCTTGGCTACTGATTGAGAGATGGAACAGCAATTCGGAAGCTTACCGGCAGACTATGGGCCGCCTTTTTCAGCCCTTGGCCTACATCGTCCATCGGGACTTTCCGTTGTTGATTGGCGCCGGGCTGGTTCTGGCCGCGGCCACACGGTGGGTTGTGCCGTGGGCACGGCCGTTTGCAGGCGGGACCGCCTTGGCGACCCTGGCGCTGCCTTTCATCTCCGGCCTCTTCCCCTTCTCCTATGAGTTGCTCTTCTATGACCGCTTCGGAGCGTTCTACCTGGTGGCCCTGGCCGCAGCGGCCATGCTGACGCTGGCGCACGTGGCGCAGTCCTGGTCCGGCCGGCACGGCACGCTGAAGGCTGGCAGAGCCGCTTTGGTTCTGGCGTTGGCGGCAATCCTCGCCGCGGTGGCCTTGGCCCGAGAGAATCTCCGGTTCGATATTACCAGGTACCCCAGAGGCCCCTACGCGGAACTGTCCGCGGACGCCCGCCTTGTGCCGGCCTACGATTGGGTGCGTGAGCACACTCCGCCGGACGCGTTGTTTGTGGTGGACGGCACGGGGATCGACCTTTTCCAGATTGTGGCGCGGCGCAGGCGCGTGTACCATCCCCGGTTGTACGGCAGCATGATGTCGAGCAAAGAGTTCGACGAACTGTACGCGCTCCACGACGGCGTGTTGAGCGGAAGGCGCGATAAAGCCTACCTGCAAAGCCTGGCAGAACATCCGCTCTTTTACGTTCTGTGGCGCAAGACCGCCCCACTGCCGCGGGGGCCCTACGGCGCGCGCTTGCAGAAGATGAGCACGGTTGTTTATTCTGACAAGGCGTGCGAGATTTGGCAGGTGATGCCGAGCCGTGAGGAGGAGAGATGAGTGCGCAAGACGCCAATCCCGGCAAACTCGTGGATGCCAATCTCGTTGCCACCCACGCTTACCAAGTGCTCCTGGCCCAGAAGGCCGCAGGGAAGGTTGAGGAGAACTGTTGGAGCGACGGCGGGTTGCCGGCCAGGGAACTCGAAGCCCTGGTCGCTCATCAGAAGGCCTTGCTGAGCACGCCGCTGGAGGAACTCAAGACTTGGGCGAGCGGCGCGGATTCAACGTTTGATCCTGCCAAGGATCTGAACCCGCTCTTGGAGTGCGCGCTAAGGCCCGCTGACCCGAGGTTGCCGGTCAATGTCCTGGCCGGGTGGCTCAGGGATTCCCGGGCGCTCGCCAGCCTGCTCCAGATGATGCTGGACATAGAACGCGACGGCGACCTGCTTCAGGACATGTACCGTGTCTATCACGCGCTGGGCCTGCCCGTCCATTTCGGCCAGATCGGTATTACTGCCGCCGGCGATGAGGAATTTCTTGAGGTTGGAAAGGAGCTGTCGCCGCGGATGTGCGCCAGCCCCTTCGCGACCGATCCCGCCACGCTGCAAATGCTCTTGCACAAGATGTACAACTGGGGAAGGCGTTACACCGGCGAGCGGAACAAGACCGTCCTGGCAAAAGAGCTGCTCGCCGAGGCAGACAGCGCCGCGCTCGTTCCGCTGATCCGGTGTATGCCCGCAGAGAAGATCGCCGTGATCGGGCATTCCTTCACGATGGATGTGAACTGGGCCTCGCCTTCGGCCTTCGTGCCGATCGTGGCGGAGATCTTCAAGGCGCTCAATCCGCGGGTCGAGATCAGGCAATGGGCGCAGGGCGGGCTGACGGCCTCGCGGGCCTGCAACGCGCTCAGGTTCCATGATGAAGTCCTCGCCTGGAAGCCGCACCGCGTGCTGCTGGTTGTGGCCGTGAGAACGGAAGAGGACGACGAGGCGCTGGAAAAGATGGGCCGCGCGTTCGCCAGGGCCGGAGTAAAGGCCGCGACGTTCGACGGCCTCACACCCGCGCCGGAACGTTTCGCCTATGACACCGAGAGGGCCAGCGGCTCCGGCGCTGTCAGCATCATTGAAGTCCGCAGGCGCCTTGCTGAGGCCCCGGACAGGGACAAGTTTCTTTCTCTGGACGGCATCCACATGACCGAGCCGTACCACCGGCTGATGGCGAAGGAGTGGCTCAAGTATCTGCTGGGATTGTAGGACAAGCTTTCCAGCTTGTCCGGGCAAGCTGGAAAGCTTGCCCTACAACCGCCGGCAACCACAGAAAGCCCATTGTGTTTTTGCCGGTTCTGCGGTACTTTTGGAGTGTACAAGGGGAGGGAGAGGGGAGACGTGACAAAGCCGTTGATAATCGCGCACCGCGGCGCCTCACAACAGGCGCCGGAGAATACGCTGCCAGCCATCGAGAAGGCCCTGCTGGAAGGCGTGGACATGCTGGCGCTGGAAGTGCAGCGGACAAAAGACGACCAGGCCATTCTGTTGGCGGACGTGAGCGTGGATCGCACCACCAATGGCAGCGGGCGTGCGGCGCGCATGGCCGCGGAAGAGATCCGCGCGCTGGACGCGGGTTCGTGGTTCGGCGCCGCCTTTGCCGGTGCGAAAGTGCCGGCCCTGGCCGAAGCCCTGGCGGCCACCGGCAGCAAGGCCCGGCTGATGCTGACGCTGCCCGAGACCCGTTCCGGCACGCCTTGGGCGCAACGGCTGGCCCAGGAACTCCAGGCGCGCCCGCAACCGGACCAGGACATTTTGGTTTTTTCAGATTCGGAAAGCCTGAAATCGTTCCGGGAAATGGCGCCTGCATTCACCTACGCGCTGGCTCTGGGAGAGAAAGTTGACGGCTGGCTGTACCTCGAAAAGGCCGGCAGGATGGGCCTGAAAGCCGTGCGGCCCTATCGGGCGCAGATTGATTCGGTGCTGGTGCGGCAGGCCCATGCCAAGAACATCCAGGTCTTCGCTTACTTCGCCAATGAGGAGAGCGACCTGCGCGAAATGGTGGAGTTGAAAGTGGATGGCATTGTGACCGGCCGGCCCGAGCGGCTGAAGAAACTACTCAGTACTTAGCCCGGATCATTCACCGCAGAGACGCAGAGGGCGCAGAGAACAGCAGGGAGACTTGGTGGAATGAGGATCAGGTTCGTTAATTCACTCTGCGTTCTCTGCGTCTCTGCGGTGAATAGTCCAAGTTAGGAAGCATGGGCATGAAATGCGACGTTGAGAATTGCGATAACGAAGCCACGGTGCACCTGACGGAAATCCGGGAAGGCAAGAAGGTCGAGATGCACCTGTGCGAGCGGTGCGCGGCTGAGAAAGGCTTGCCCGGCAAGACTCATTTCTCGATCTCGGATCTGCTGGCGGGCATCGCCAGCCAGGCCCAGGCGCAGGCGCAGCGGGCCAAGCGCGGAGGCAAAGAGCCGGTGTGCGCGGCGTGCGGCACCACGCTGTCCCAGTTCCAGTCCTCGGGCCGCTTCGGGTGCGCCGAATGCTACACGGCGTTCAAGGATGACGTGATGGGGCTCGTGGAGAAGATCCACGATGCTTCGCAGCACGTGGGCAAGGCCCCCAAGCGGGTTTCGTCCGACGTGTCGCTCCAGAAAGAGATGCGCCAGTTGCAGGTGGAGCTGAAGAAAGCCATCCGGCGCGAGGACTATGAGAAGGCGGCCGCGATCCGCGACCAGATCAAGGGCCTGGAAGAGAAGCTCAAATCCGACCAGCCCGCCCTGCCCGCGGCAGCCGAGGAGACCGGGGAACCGCCGCCCGGCCCGGGCGGGCATGCCAGGAAGAAGCCGGAGGGTGGTGAGAAGAAATGACGCTCAATGAAATGATTACGTCGTCCGGCGAATGGCTTAGAGGCACAGGGCCGGAATCCGAGATCGTCATTTCCAGCCGCGCCCGGCTGGCGCGCAATATCCACGGCTCGCACTTCATCACCAAGATGGAGCCGTCGGAGCGCGCCACGCTGGAGGAATTGCTGCAGCGCCGGATCACGGAGGTGAAAATTGCCCCCCCCGGCCTGTACCTGCAACTGCACAAGACCGAACCCATAGACCGCAAATTTCTGGTGGAACGGCATCTGATCTCCAAGGAGCATGAGGATTCGCAGCATCCGCGCGGAGTCTACATCGGCGGAAACGAGGCCGTGTCCATCATGGTCAATGAGGAGGACCATGTCCGGCTCCAGGTGATGCAGTCTGGGTTCCAGTTGCAGGAAGCCTGGCGGCTGTGCAACCAGGTTGACGACGCGCTGGAACAGCGTCTCGATTACGCTTTCTCGCCGCAGCTTGGCTATCTGACCGCCTGCCCCACGAACGTGGGCACGGGCCTGCGCGTGTCCGTGATGCTGCATCTCCCCGCCTTGGTGCTGACGCGCCACATCGAGAAGGTCTTCCAGGCGGTCAGCAAGATCAACCTGGCGGTGCGCGGACTATACGGCGAAGGCACGGAGGCGAGCGGGCACTTCTACCAGATCTCCAACCAGGTCACCCTGGGCCGCAACGAAAATGAGATCGTGCAGAATGTCGAGCACGTCATCCCGACAATCGTGCGCTATGAACACAATGCCCGGCAGACGTTGCTGGCCAAGGACCGCAAGCGGCTCGAAGACCGCGTCTGGCGGGCCTACGGCATGCTGAAGTACGCCCAGCTTCTGCCCAGCGACGAGGCCATGATGCTGCTTTCAGCCGTCCGTATGGGCGTGCATCTTGGGCTGTTGAAAGACCTGACCCTGCGCGCCGTGAACGAACTGTTCATCTTCATCCAGCCTGCCCACCTGCAGAAACTGACCGGGCGCGCCCTGGAGCCTATGGACAGAGATGTCAAACGGGCCGAGTTCGTGCGCGCCAAGCTGGGCCAGTGCAAGCAGTAGCATTAACCCGCATTTCTCACGGGCTTTCTTGTAGCATGGGCGTCCCGCCCATGCGCACGGGCAAGACGCCCGTGCTACGGTGAGAAATGCAGGCTAATGCCCCTCAAATGCCGCGTTTACAGCGGCGGCTTCCTTGTCCGCCTTGCGCAGATGCTCTTCGGCCTTTTCCGCTTCCTTATTGCACAGCAGGTAGAACGCCGCGAGCGCGTGGTCGCCGGGCGTGTCCTTCAGCGCGGCCAGCTCCACTGCCAGGCTGCGCAGGTCGGCGGGCTGCAACTGCGCCCAGTTCATGTCCATCTGGCCGCCGCGCGCCATGGTGGCCTTGAAGGAGTCTTTGCCCGTCAGGCTTTCGATGGTGACTTGCATCGAGAGCGCCTTGAAATCGAAGCGCGGCTTCCCGCCCGTCGCGACGACAGCCGCAACACGCGCTTTCAGTTTGGCGTCCCACTCCTTGGCGGCGCCGGGGTTCTTCAGCGCCGTGGCGGCACTGGAGGACGTGGAACCGGCGCCCGCAGCCCCGCTGCCGAAGGCCAGGCGCTGGCGCTTGGCCGAAAGTTCTTTCCGCACAGGCTCGCAGAGCTGGCGCGCCTCCTGCGCCGCGGCCGTGCCTTCAAAGTCCTTCTGAAACTTCTCGTACTGCTGAACCATGTCGGCGTAGGCGATGAGCACTTCTTTCGAGTCCGGCTTGTCCGGCGCGTTTTTTGGAAGCTGCGCTTCTTTGGCCTGCAGGGGTTGCAGCTTCTCTTTGGCGATAGCCTCGATCTTCTGCATCTGTTCGCGCGCTTGCGGGACCAGTTCGCCGTTATCGCCGCGCGGCAGCACGAGGGCGAAAGCCTTGAGCGCCTTGGCGTAGTCTTCTTTGGCCAGCGCCTCTGTGGCGGTATTGAAAGCGTCCTTGTTGCTCATCGAGCCCGGGGCCTTGGACGGCAGAGGGCTGAAAGCGCCGGGCCGCTCCATCAAGATCAGACAGGCCAGGACGGCCGTCGCGGGGAAATCGCCGGGCGCGGCCAGGTCGCTCTTGAGCTTCTGGTAGTATTCGGTTTCGTTCGGATCGTCATGCGACATGCCGGGGAGGCT
>JBEKKG010000465.1:0-6149 GCA_050010835.1 Planctomycetota bacterium | reverse complement strand
CCGTGCCGCGCGCCGATGATTTGTTGGGCGGATTGTAGGACAGGCTTTCCAGCCTGTCGAATGGTAGGACAGGCTTTCCGGCCTGTTCGGACAGCCTGGAAAGGCTGTCCTACCTCGGTGGCGCATGGACGTTGACGGTTTTCTCCAGGAGTTGCGCAACTCGCCGGCCTATCGCGGCCAGATCGTACACGTCCGCGAGACGCCGGCGCGCGCGGCGGAATACGCTCCCGACGGCGCGGGCTTGCCGCCCGCTGTGCTTGAGATGCTGCGCCGCGCGGGCGTCGCGCGGCTGTACAGCCATCAGGCCGAGGCCATCCGAGCCACGCGGGAAGGGCGCGACGTCCTGGTCGTCAGCGGCACTGCCAGCGGGAAGAGCCTGTGCTACGTTGCGCCAATCCTGGAACTAACATCCACCACAGAGACACAGAGACACAGAGAAGGGCAGGAGTTGGGAGGGGCGCACGGCGGAGCAATCCGAAATCCAAAATCCGAAATCCAAAATCCCTCCTCTGTGTCTCTGTGTCTCTGTGGTGAAGTTCAACCTTCGCCAGGGACTGCGCTGCTGCTTTTTCCTACGAAGGCGCTTTGCCAGGACCAGGCTCAGTCCTTCCGCGCGTTTCTTGCAGCCGCGGGGCTGGACAAAGTACACAGCGGCGTCTACGACGGCGATACCACACCGCACCTGCGCCGCAAGCTGCGCGACCACGGCGCGGTGATCTTCTCGAACCCCGACATGCTGCATGCCGCGCTGCTGCCGCAGCACGCGCGCTGGGCCAAATTCCTGGCGCGGCTGCGCTACGTGGTTCTCGACGAGTTGCACGTCTACAACGGCATCTTCGGCGCGAACATGGCGAACCTCTTGCGCCGCTTCGACAGGGTCTGCGCCCACTACGGCAGCCGCCCGCAATACATTTTCTGTTCGGCAACCGTCGCCAACCCGCGCGAACTGGGCGAACGCCTACTCGGCCGCCCCCTGACGGTCGTGGAGCGAGACGGCAGTCCGCGCGGGCGGCGCGTGTACGTGCTCTGGAACCCGCCAGAATTGCGCGCCACGACTTACCGCTCGCGGCGCAGCGCCAACGTCGAAGCGCACGAGCTGATGGCCGAACTGGTCCGGCGCGGCATCGCGACGATTACGTTCTCCAAGGCCAAGATGACTGCGGAGATGATCCACCGCTACGTCCGCGAGACGCTGCAAAAGACCGCGCCGCACTTGGCGGGCAAGGTCACGCCTTACCGCGGCGGCTATCTCGCCGAGGAGCGGCGCGAGATCGAGCGGCGGCTGTTCGGGGGCGAGTTGCTCGGCGTCAGCGCCACGCGCGCGCTGGAGCTGGGCATTGACGTGGGCGCGCTCGAGGCCTGCATTGTCGCCGGCTACCCCGGCACGCTGACGAGTTTCTTCCAGCAGTCCGGCCGCGCGGGGCGCGGCGGGGAGGGCGCGCTGGTGGTCCTGGTGGGACTCGACACCGCGATCAACCAATATGTGCTGAGCCACCCCGAGTACCTCTTCGAGCGCGCGCTGGAGCAGGCCGTGATTGATCCCGACAACCCCTTCGTGCTGCTGGGGCATCTGCGCTGCGCGGCCCACGAGGCGCCGGTTGCGCCGCCGGAACTGGGGCGCTTTGGCCCGCACGCGCCCGTGGTGCTCAAGGTCCTCGAAGAGAACGGTAAGCTGCGGCGCATTGAGGGGCGCTGGTATCACGCCGCCCCGGAGACGCCGCAGCACGAGGTCGCGCTGCGCAGCGGTGCGGACCGCAACGTCGTCATTCTCGACGCCGACAGCGGCGCGGTGCTGGGCGAAATCAGCAAGTTCGACGCCTGCCCGATCCTGCACCCCGGCGCCATCTACATGCACAATGGCGAAACGTACCGCGTGCTCTCGCTTGACTTCGAGCGCTATCTGGCGACGGTCAAGCGCGAGGAGGTGGATTACTACACCTATCCGTACGGCGGCACGGACGTTGACCACATTGACGCCTGCCTGCGCGAAAAGCCTTTCGGCGCCGGGCGCGCGTACTATGGCGAAGTCACCGCCCATTTCGTTACGCCGTTCTATGAGAAGGTGCGCTTCTACGAACTCGACGCCATCTCCGCGCACCCGCTGGAGCTGCCGGTCTTCTACCAGGAGACCACGGCCGTCTGGATCGTGCCGCCTGAAGATTTGATGCTGCGCGTGCGTCAGGCGGGCCTGGATGCGCACGCTGGGCTCCGCGGGGCGGCCTACGCGGCGCGGATGCTGCTGCCGCTCTTCATCACCTGCGACACGCTCGATTTGTCGCACAGCGTCGGCAGCGTCAACTCGCCGTGGCAGACGCTCTTCATCTACGAACGGCACCCGCTGGGCCTCGGTTACACGGCGCGCGCGTACGAACTGCTGCACCGTATCCTGCCTGCGGTGCTGGACCACATCCGCCGCTGCCCGTGCGCCGCAGGCTGCCCGTGCTGCACGGGCAAGCCGTTGCGCGGGTACGCGACCTGGAACGTTGAGCGCGCCGAAGCGCAGATACCTGCCAAGGCCGCGGCGCTTATGATTCTCGAAGGCCTGCTCGGGGACGGCACGAAACTGGATTGTCCTGACACGCAGTCCCTGAGCGACGACCAGCAGGCCCGCGAGCTGCGGCTGGAGCAGGCCTTGCGGCGGCGCCTGGAACGGGAACGCGAACCAAACGTGCTGCACCCGATTGCGCCGCGAGTCGAGTCCGAGTATCCGGCGGCCGAGCCAGCCCAGCAGTTGGCCAAGCCCGACGTTGCGCGGCGGCTGGAGCGGCAAACGGAGTTCGAGAAAGATTTTCGGAAGCGGCTGGCGAAGAAGCTGGCGCTGGACGGGTTGCCCCACGGCACGCCGATAGCCAAGCCGCCGCCGGGGACAAAGGTTCGCGGCGGGACGCTGACGCCGAAGGCATTTGTTCCCCCTCCTTGTGCCACGGATATGCCGCCGCAACGCGGCGGCTTATCCCTGCTCCCCGCGGCTGGCACGGATGAGGCCGCGCTAAACAGCCAGCGCGGCCACATCCGTGGCACAATCCAGACCGGCAATTCGCTGGCGGCGCGCGCGAGGAAGTTGAAGAAACAGCGGGACAAACAGCCATGAGCACAGCAAAGCGTCCATTGTTTCAATATCACCTCAGCACGGCGATTGTGCTGATGTTTGTCGCTGCCGCGATTCTGCACGCGAACCTCAGGCCCTATCCACTTGGCTATTCATGGTCTTGCAAGTGGGGCTACGGATGGCCTTTTTTCGCAAGGGTTACATGGTCGCCAGAGCTAGAGCCGTACGAGGAGTTTTCCTTTCTATGGTTCAAAGCCATCCTCGATGTCCTATTCGGCTGCGGACTCCTGGTCATCATGGGGATACTGCTTGAGACCAGACGGCGTTTTCGTCCGCACTGGGCCACAAGAGTTGTCTTGTTTTGCGTTCTGGGTGTGCTTGCGTGGGCCAATCAGGTACAAGGCTTCGTGGGAATGCCCCACATGCGTGTCTTGGTGCAATGCGGGTGGCCGATGGTCGTCTGTGAAGTGACTTATCGCCGTTATCCGGACCTATTTGAGGTAGACGGAGGGTGGTTTACGCTCTTCTGGTGGCCGAACGTAGCCGTGAACTTGATCTGCTGGTTGTGCATCCTGACGGTTGCAGCGGCGCTTTCTGAATGGCTTATCTGCCGGGTCCGCCGTCTGTGGGCAAAGGCCCCCAAGCCCCCTGTTGCCCTGGAACCTAACCCCTGAGCACTGTACCCTGTCGCCATGGACGCCAGCCAATTCCTCGACCGCCTCGCCCATCAGCGTTTCTTCAACCGGCAGATCCAGCACGTCGAAGCCCTGCCCTTGCGGCCGGCGACGCACGCGGACGTGCCGGGCGGTTTGCACCCGGCGGTGCAGCAGGCGCTGGAGGCGCAGGGCATCACGCGCTTGTACGCGCACCAGGCGGAGGCGATTGCCAAAGTCCGCGCGGGCCGCAACGTGGTCGTCGTTACCGGGACGGCCAGCGGCAAGACGCTCTGCTACAACATCCCGACGGTTGAGGCGTATTTGCGCGACCCTCATGCCACCGCGCTGTTCCTCTATCCGACCAAGGCGCTGACTCAGGACCAGTTGCGCGGGCTGGCGCTGTTCGAGGGCAAGAAGAAGAAGGAGAGCTTCGTCGCCGGCACTTATGACGGCGACACGCCTCAGAACCTGCGCCGCAAGCTGCGCGACGCGGGCAACTTCGTCCTGACCAATCCCGACATGCTCAACCAGGGCATCCTGCCGCACCACGCGCGCTGGAACCGCTTCTTCACGCACCTCAAATACGTGGTGATTGACGAAGTCCACGCCTACCGCGGCGTCTTCGGTTCGCACCTGGCCAACCTGCTGCGGCGGCTGGCGCGCATCTGCCGGCACTATGGCAGCGAGCCGCAGTTCATCTGCTCTTCCGCAACCATCGCCAACCCGCAGGAGCACGCGGCGCGGATAACAGGCGTTGCGATGGATTTGGTAACCCAGGACGGCTCGCCGCGCGGACCCAAGCGCTTCGTGATGTGGAATCCGCCGCAGATTGCACCGCCGAACAACGAAAAGCTCACCACAGAGGCACAGAGACACAGAGAGGAGAAAGAACAAAGCAACGGAAATGCAATCGCAAATCCGGCGGCGTTGGCGGGCGGGGACCGGCGCAGCCCGTTGTGGGAGGCGGTTTACCTGATGGCGGCGCTGGTCCAGGAAGGCGTGCAGACGATTGCCTTCGTGCGCACACGGCAGGCGGCGGAACTGGTTTTCCGCAACACGCGCGAACTGCTCCGGCCGCACCACCCGCGCCTGGCGGAGGCCATTCGCGCGTACCGCGGCGGGTATCTCGCCGAAGAGCGGCGCGCCATCGAGCGGCAACTGGTCAACCGCGAGATACTCGGCGTGGCCAGCACCAACGCGCTGGAGCTGGGCATAGACATCGGCAGCCTGGACGCCTGCATCATCGTCGGCTACCCCGGCTCCGTGGCCAGCCTCTGGCAGCAGGCCGGGCGCGCGGGCCGCGGGCGCGACGAGGCGCTCGTGTTCCTCATCGCGCAGAACTCGCCGATAGACCAGTACATGATGTCGCACTGCGGCTACCTCTTCGCGCAAAGCCCCGAGCAAGCCGTGGTGGACCCCGAGAACCCGCATATCGCCGTGGACCACCTGCGTTGCGCCGCGCACGAACTGCCGCTGGCCGCGGGCGAGTTGCCGCTCTTCGGCACCTACGCCGAGGCCATCATGGAGCTGCTCGAAGAGGACCAGGCCGTGCGCAAGCAGGAGGAGCGCTGGTATTGGGCGCGGTCCGACTTCCCCGCGGCGAAAGTAAACCTGCGCAACATCGCCGGGCCGGTCTACACGATCCAGGACCAGGCGGCCGGCGAGCGCGTCATCGGCACGCTGGATGAAGTCTCGGCCCTCAGCCAATTGCACGATCACGCCGTATACCTGCACGCGGGGGAGACGTACTTCATCCACAAGCTCGATCTGGAGAAGAAGATCGCGTTCGCCGAGCGGCGCAACCTGGATTACTACACGCAGTCGGTGCAGTCGTCGCAGATAAGGATTGACCGGGTGGAGGAGGAGCAGGGCAGTAGCACGGGCGTCCCCGCCCGTGCGCCATCCGAGCCAATCGAAAGTCGTCAATCGAAAATCGAAAATTCCCTGCTTGGCTTCGGTGAAGTGACGGTGACGACAGTGATCCCGATGTTCCGCAAAATCCGCTTCCATTCGCGCGACAGCCTGGGCTTCGAGAAACTGGAGTTGCCGCCGCAGCAGCTCGAAACCGTGGCGCTGTGGCTGGCCCCGCCGGAAGCGCTGGTGGCGCGGATGCGCGAGCTGGGCCTTGTGCCTGGCGAAGCGCTGATCGGCCTGTCCAACGTGCTGGTGGAGATGGCGCAGGTCTTCGTGATGTGTGACGCGCAGGACATCGGCGCCACCGTGGACGCCGCGTGCTTGGGCCGCGATGCGCTGTTCCTCTACGACCGCTACCCCGGCGGGATGGGCTATGCGCGGCGCTGCCTGGAACATATAAAGGAAATCCTGGAGGCTTGCCGCGCGGTGATCAGCGAATGCGCCTGCGACGGGGGCTGCCCTTCCTGTGTCGGCTCGGCCATGCCCGCCTTCGCGCAGACCGATCTGGACAGTTCCGTGCGCGGGCGCAT
>JBEKKG010000464.1:0-6157 GCA_050010835.1 Planctomycetota bacterium | reverse complement strand
TGGAGCAGCGCAAGCCGAACGAAGTGGCGTTCGACGGCCTGCATATCACCGTCGGCAATGTGGACCAGCCGGTGCGCAGTTACTCGGCGCGCTGGATGCTGGCAGGCAAGGCATTCCCAGTTGACCTGGCGGACATAGTGGAAAGTGTGCCGCTGCCCAAGCCGGATGAAAGCTGGCTGTCCCAGGTCCACAAGGCCGAAATCGAGGACGACTACTGGGGCGGCCACCCGTTTCGGGGGGCGGAGTTGTTTCCACCGGCGACTTCAGTTGCCGGTGAGCGGGAGGACTTCGGTTCACCAGAAGAATACCGTGAGTATCTGGAGGAAGTGCGCGAAGAAGTTGACGAGCGGCTGTTGGAAGTGGAGGCCGCATTGCACACGAAAGGACCATAGACCATGTTGCGTGCTGTTGAGAAGATCGTCGTCATTGGTTGTGGCGGGACCGGGAGTTGGCTACTCGGCCCGCTGTTGCGTTTTCTGAATGCCGAAGAGTTCCGTGGCGAGGTGCATCTCTGGGACGGCGACCGCTACAGCCCCGAGAACCAGGAACGCCAGGAATTCGCGGCCGGCTCTATCGGACAGAATAAGGCCGAAACGCAGGCCGGGGCGTTCAGGGCCAACTACCCGGCCTTGCGTATCGTGGCCCATGCCGAGTATGTCACAGCGGAGAACGTGGCCCAGGCCGTCACAGAGCGCGCCGTGATTATCACGGCGGTCGACAATCATCCGTTGCGCGTCTTGGTTGACCGTCAAGCAGGAATACTGAACGACGTATGTGTTCTGTCTGCCGGTAACGAGAAGCTGGACGGCAATGTCCATGTACTGTTGCGGCGTGCTTGCAGGGCCATGACCAACCCATTGCTGCAACGGCACCCGGAAATCGCCAAGGCCAAGCATGGCAACAGAGCGGAGATGGGCTGCGAAGCACTTGTGGCCAAGGGAGACACACAGTTGCTGATCACAAACTTCCTGGCGGCCGCCGCTGCCTTGGCCGCCTTTCACCTGCTCTGGACTCACGGTGAACGTTCAGGCCGGCGCCGCCAGACGGTCGTGCCCCAGGAAGTCTACTTCGACGCCGGCCTGGGCCTGATGTCACTGGTCCCGGCCCCAACCTAAGAAGGGAGGTGTATGCGTATGGCCATGTTTATCGCCTCCCCAGTGGCGCTGCTGGTCCTGAGTGACAATCCGCCAGAAGTGTCTGTGCCGAAGCTGGAAATCGCAGACAGCCGCGATGACTACTGTACCAGTGACGGAGATGGGCTGTGGATTGAGCCGTTCATGGAGTTTCTTGAAGAAAAGGTGGTAGCGCGCGCGCATATTCCGGCCTTCGGATTCTCCCAGACAGACCGGTTCGACGAACAAATCCTCGCTGAGATCAAATCCACGCATGTCAGGGCGCTGCTCACCGATTTCATCAATGCGCACTATGAGGACTGGCGCAATAACGACGTTGATCTCCCCAACTACGACAGCATCCGCGACGATTGCAGGTCGTATTGTGATGAGTGCGATAGTGGGTGGGAGGAGATACACGGAACTTATGATGGCCCGCGAGCCGAAGATGTGCCACGTGACGAAAACGAGGCCGACCCGGGTGTATCTGTCGAAGAGCGCCAAGCCAGACACCGGCGCAACCTTGAACGCGGCAGAGAGCGCACGCGCAGGCGCGAAGCCCAGGAAGAAGCAGAAAGTGAAGTCGTAGACCGTGACTTCATTTGTGAAGACGATTGCGACGGCTTCTGCGACTGCATCAATGAGCACTATCGTGATTCCTTCAGCCCAAACACTGACGCTCTACTACGCCGCTGGGATGAGTTCCTCACCGACAGGGGCGAGAAGGACTTCCCGCCGCTGATTTCCGCCCAGTAGCAGCCGGGACTTTGTTCATCAACCCCAACCCCCAACAGGAGAATACCCATGTCCAGAGAAAGCCTTACTCTCTACTTCCGCGAAGGCACAAGCGACAAGGTCTACCAAACTGCCATTGAGGAAAAGGATGGCGGTTTCGTTGTCAACTTTGCCTACGGCCGGCGCGGATCAACACTGCAAGCCGGATCGAAGACCCCGCTGCCTGTCCCGTTTGAGAAGGCAAAGGCGGTCTTCGACAAACTCGTTCGTGAAAAGACCGCTAAGGGGTATACGCCGGGACCTGACGGCACGCCCTATGCCCACACTGATAACGAGCAGCGCGACACCGGCCTGCGCTGCCAGTTGCTCAACCCTATCACCGAGGCCGAAGCTGAGAAACTGCTCGATGACCCCGGCTGCTGGATGCAGGAGAAATATGACGGAAAAAGAGTCTTGGTAAAAAAGGATGCCGGCGGCACGGTCACCGGCATCAACCGCAAGGGCTTGACCATCGGCCTGCCGGAGCCGATTATCGTTCACGCCAAGCAGATCGCCGGCACGTTCGTTATTGATGGTGAGTGCATCGGCGACAAGCTCTACACTTTCGACTGCCTGGAACGTGAAGGCATCGAGGTCGCCGGCTTTCCATACTCCAAACGCCTGGAAATCCTCATGGGCTTCGTCAAGCGCGGCGCGATTGAATGTGCCCCGACTGCGGCTGGGCCAGGAGACAAACGAGACTTCTTCCGCGTCCTGAAGGAAGGCGGCAAGGAAGGCGTCGTCTTCAAGCGTGTTGATGCCCCGTATACCGCCGGCAGACCAGCCAGTGGCGGCAACCAGGTGAAGTTCAAGTTTCTGGAAACTGCCTCTGTGATCGTGGCCCAGGCCAACTCTGGTAAGCGCAGCGTTGCCATCTCTGTCTTTGACGGAAAGCGCCGCGTGGCAATAGGTAACGTGACCATCCCGCCGAACGCGGCAATCCCAGCCGCAGGCTCCATCATTGAGGTCAGGTATTTGTATGCGCACCTTGGCGGGAGCTTGTATCAGCCTGTGTATCTCGGCCCACGGGACGACGTTGACGCCAGCGCCTGCACGATTGGCCAACTGAAGTACAAGTCGGGCGTTGAAGACGTGGAGGTGTGAACACCAGCAATAGCCACATAGCCGCCGCTGCTGGCGCTCCCTTGCGACACTCATCACTGTTCACGAGACATGCTCCTCGTAGCGCACAATCCTGACTTCGCCATCGTATTGGAGGGATTGGAGTTCATCCTGCATGATCTCCAGCACCTTCTCCGGGCTGCCGCCGCCCGTGCCGGCTCCGATCAGCGGAAAGGCAATAGAGCGGAATCCATGCTGCTTGGCCAGCTCGATGGCACTGCGCACGCTGCTGCGAATGGACCGTTCCGACGAGCGCCATAGCAGGCTGATACCGGCGACATGGATTATGCCCTTGTTCGGAAGCGTGCCGGCGCCGGTCAGGACGGCGCCACCCAGGGGAATTGGACCCTTTCTACTCAGTTCCCGGAATGGACCATAGCCGCCGCGTTGCTTGATGGCACCGGACACACCCTGCGGCAGCAGTAGCCACCACGGGATTATATTCCGGTTCCAGGCGTTGACGATCACATCCACATCCTGGTCCAGCAGATCGCCGTCAATGACTTTCAGGTCCACGGATGAGCCCTGCCTGTGCTTGCTGGCGTTCCCTGCGGCTGATGCGCCCCTCCAGCCAGAAGGCAACGGCGGCAAGAAAGGCGAGGGCGACGAGCAGATTCACAGCGACGCAGAAGTACTGTGGAGGCGCAACGGTGTCGTCGGCCAAGGCGGGATTTGTCGGATAGAGACAACGTGCAAGCTCCGTGACTGTTGCCGCCTGGGCGCCAAGGTCCGGTTCGCCGCGACCGGCTATGCATTCCCGTGTCGTTTCGTCCGTAGCTGACCAGTTCGAAGCGCATGAGTCGCCAGCGTTCTCCTCCATGACCGTCATTGGCCAGCCATAGCACAAACGTCGGTTGGCCACAAAGCGCCGCCAAGTCCGAAAAGGGGCCTCCGCAGTGCCCACCACCACCGTGGAGATAACTGCGCGCGAGGAGGGCCACAGGTTCGCCCACATCAAGCCTCCTGCCACGAACATCAAGATGATAAACGTTAAGAGGTGAAACTGGAACCACGGGCGGTTCCTGGGCCCCTCTTCGATTTTCAGTTCCATCGGTCCTTCACCACGACGCTCCTGCTATCCCAGTGCACCGTACCACTCCACTGTCTCTGATCCAACGTCACTTTAACCCTTTTCAGAAAGGAACGCACCATGCTCATGCTCAGCAAAGCCACCGAAGTACCCCGCGCATCCTTGCGCGGCATTCGCACACCAGATCCCACTGATAGCTGGCGTCCCGTTGCACACGCCGATGTTGTGGATGTACTGACAGAACGTGCCGGCGCTCGCGGATTGAAGATCACCTCGGAACGGTTCGCCGTCCTGCCCGGCTATCTCCATCCCACGCCTGGTACGTCTATCGAACTGCCCGGCGCCAGGCTCTTCGGCAGTCTGGATTTCGCACCGGTCTCAGGGATGCCTTTCCCTGATGGGTGTATGCCCAGCGCCGGCATCCGTAACAGCCATGACAAGACGTTTGCCCTTTCCATTCTGTCCGGCGCCAGGGTCCTCGTTTGTGCCAATGGTGTCTTGTCCGCAGAGCACATCATTTCCCGCAAGCACACCAGCGGCATTGACCTGGTGGAGTCCGTGGATCACGCCCTGGACGCTTTCATGGCCAGCATCCAGGGTTTCCAAGCCTCGTATGAGCAACTCAGCAACTGGCGGCTGACGAGAACCCGGGCCAGTGCTCTGACCGTGGAGTTGGCCAGAGCCGGGGCTTTCGCCTCCAGTGACATCCTGCCGGTGCTGGACGAGTACGAGAAACCGAGCCACGAAGAGTTCGCCGAGCGGAATGCCTGGTCTTTGTACAACGCAGCCACGGCCAGGATGAAGGCCCAGAGCCCTGGGCGCCAGGTGGATGGGTTCAAGGCGCTGAACACCGTGTTGCTGGAGCAGGTCAACTGACTGTGCAATACGGATGCACTGGCTGGGCCGTCCCCAACCGGGCGGTCCAGCCAGGAAGCTGCTCGCGCTTTTCGTTTAGCTATCTGCTAGAGCGGATAGTGCCGAACGGCATAATGGCGGCCCTGTTATTCGTGGCCTCAACAGAACCACCAGCCCTCCGCGATTCTTCCTAAGATAAAGATTGTCCTATAAGCGCCTGCGGGGTACACAAGGTTAGGGTTGTCGTTGCAGGGCAGTGGAACAGGGTTTGACGGGAGGAAAGTACGGAATGCGGTAGGAATACAGCGGGGTTAGAGGAGAGGTAGAGAATGGACAGCGGGACGCGCGGGAAAGTTCCAAGCTGCAATTTTGGGGCGGTTGTCCTGCTGTTATTTTTCGCAGCCACAGCCCACGCGGCAGCGCCAACCATTACCACGGCCGTGCCCTTCGCCGGCCCGCCGGCGGGCGGGACAAATGTCACGCTGACCGGCCAATACTTCACCGGCGCAACGGCTGTCACGTTTGGCGGTGTCGCGGCCACGGGTGTGACGGTGAGCAGCGACACCCAGATCACCTGCACCACCGCAGCCCATGCCGCGGGCTTCGTGGATGTCTCCGTCACCACGCCCAACGGCACAGGCGTCTTCGCCAACGGGTTCTTCTATGATGGCAGCACGTGGAGCGCGGCGGGAAGCCTCGCCACGGCGCGCTACGAACACACGACGACGCTGCTGCCCAGCGGGAAGGTTCTCGTTGTGGGGGGCACCCCCGATGGCAGCGCCGTTCTGGCCAGCGCTGAGATTTACAATCAGGGGACCAACACATGGAGCGCGGCGGCCGGCCTCGCCAACGCGCGCTGTAACCACACCGCGACGTTGCTGCCCAGTGGCAAGGTGCTCGTCGCGGGGGGCTATAACGGCGGCGGCGCTCTCGCCGGCGCTGAAATCTACGATCCTGGGACGAACACCTGGAGTGCGGCGGGGAGCCTTACCACCGCGCGCGGTGGCCACACCGCGACGCTTTTGCCCAACGGCAAGGTGCTCGTCGCGGGGGGCTATAGCAGCGGCAGCCCTATCGGCAGTGCTGAGCTTTACGATCCGGCTGCCAACACGTGGGGCGCGGGTGGCAGCCTCGCCACGGCGCGCGGTCTTCACACCGCGACGCTGCTGCCTAGCGGCAAGGTGCTCGTGGCGGGCGGCACGACCGGTGGCTCCTCCTCGTGTGAACTCTACGATCCCGGGACCAACACGTGGGGCGGGACTGG
>JBEKKG010000463.1:0-6164 GCA_050010835.1 Planctomycetota bacterium | reverse complement strand
CAAGCAGGCTGTCGAGAGCCACGAGTTGCACGCCGAGCTTGGCAGCGCGCTCCGGTTCGACGTAGGGGTCCGTGGCCAGGATGCGGAGGTCCCAGGGGCCGAGTTTGCGCGCCACGGCCCGGCCGATGTTGCCGAAGCCCACGATGCCCAGCGTGCGGCCCGCCATGCGGCGGACGCGGACCGGCCTTTCGACGTCCCAGGCGCCGGCCTCCATGCGCTTGTGTGTGCCTACGACGTCCCGGACGCAGGCCAGCAGCAGCGCCGTGGCGTGGACGGAGACTTCGTCCGTGGCATAGAGCGGCGCGTGGCCGACTATCATCCCGGCGTCGGTCGCCGCTGCGACGTCTATATTGTCCGTCCCGACTCCGTAGCGCGCCAGCATCTTGCACTTGGCGAACCGCTGGATCAAGCCGCGGGTGACTTCGAGGCGGCGGACCATGACGCCCTCGGCGTTCTCGGCGATCTTGAGCGCATCCTCCAGGGGGCGTTCGGAAGCATCAATGAATTCGCCGCCTGCCGCGGTGATGATCTCGCGCTCGTACTTGGTCGTCTTGTAACCGTGCTCGATGACGACGGCGCGGAAACCAGGCATGAAAAACTCCTTCTGTAAGCCGGATTCCGGGGACATGACCCGATTTCCGGCTGTTTGGAAATCGGGATCGTGTCCCCGGAATCCGGAATCCGGAATCCCCAGGAAGGCGCAGTATAGCAGGGCAAAGTGCTGCCGCCACATTTTCTGAAAAATTAAATTGCTTGCAAAAGGAAACTAGTGTATACTGATTAAGGAGAGTGGTTCTTCAGAGGAGCTTGAGCCATGCGCAAACTAATCATCTACTTGGTTCCCTTGGTTGTGGCGCTCGCAAGCACTGCCTTTGCCCAGACAGCAGCCGAGGTTGCTGTGCTGGCCCAAAAGGGCGTGGGGGAAGACGTCCTGCTCGCCTTTGTGGAGGCCTCCGACTCGTCCATCCAGCTTTCCGCCGACGACATCGTCAAACTCAAGGACGCCAAAGTGTCGGATAAAGTGATCGTGGCCATGTTGCGGCACCATCCGGTTGCGCGCCAAGCGGCTGAACCCCAGCCGGGATTCACTATCAAGCGCGCCCGCAGGCCCGTTCCGGCTGAAGAAAGCCAGGAGCCGGTTGAGGGCCAGCCTGCGCCAGAGCAGGTTGTTGTGGATCGCCAGCCCGTTGTCGAGGCGCCTGCGACAACCTACGTTTACAACGACTACCCGTATTCGTATTACAGCGGCTATGACTACCCGTACTATTACTCAGGCTATTACCCTTACTGCTATCCGTACTTTGGCTTCGGCTACGGGTATTATGGCCACCATCACTATGGGCACAACTACTCAAACTACAATGGGTCGCATTACTCAAACTACAATGGGTCTAATTATTCGAACTACAACGGGTCGCATTACTCGAACAACGCCACTTCGCCCTATTCGGGCCACTCTCCATCGCCATACCCTAGCCACTCCTCGTCAAATTACTCGAACTCTTCCACAGGCTCATCTACCGGCCAGTCAATTACCAGCAGCGCGTCGCATAGCGCATTCTCTGGCGGGGGCGGCGGACATTCTGGCGGCGGGGGCGGCGGACACCGCTGAGAACCAGGTCTCCGATTCCGGAGACATGACCCGATTTCTCCCGACACCAGTCGGGATTTGGAAATCGGGATCGTGTCCCCGGAATCAGCCCGTCTGTCTGGTAATCTGGATCGTGTCCCCGAAATCAGCCGTCGCACAAACCCGCCTGCACTTGCCAGCAACCCGCAGATGACGAGAATGGCCTTTCGCACGAAACGCTTGCGCGGGGGGCCTTAGCATGACACAATCGTCTGTCGTTCCAGTTGTCCTGGCGTTCGCTTTTGCAGTGGGATTCGGCGCGCCTGCGCCGGCGGAGGAGAAGCCCATGCCTCAGGTTGCTCTTGTCGGGGGCGCGCACGTGCACACGCCCGGGTTCATCAAGACGCTCAAGGCCCGTGCCGGCCAGGTACAGACTAAGTGCGTCTGGGACCACGACGCAGCGCGCGCCAAGAAATGCGCCGGCGAACTGGGCGTCCCCGTCGTTGAAGACCTCGCGGCCATCTGGAACGACCCGCAGATCACTGCCGTGGTGATCTGTTCGGAGACCAACCGCCACGAGGAACTCGTCGTGGCCGCCGCGAAGGCCAAGAAGCTGATCTTCGCGGAGAAGCCTCTGGGCATGGGCGCAAAGGACGGCTACGCCATGCTCCAGGCCATCGCCTCCGCGGGCGTGCTCTTTCAGACAGGCTACTCCATGCGCAGCGATCCCAAGAACCTGTTCATCAAGGAGCAGATCACCAAGGGCAACTTTGGCACGATTACGCGCGTGCGCGCCTCCGTGTGCCACAGCGCCGCCCTGGGCGGCTGGTTCGATAACAACTGCCGCTGGATGGCCGAGCCCAAGCAGTCGGGCGTAGGCGGCTACGGCGACCTGGGCACGCACGGGCTGGACCTGCTGCTGTGGTTCATGGGCGACGTGAGCAAAGCCACCGGCTCGATCAGCCTCGGCACCAAGCGCTATCCGGATTGCGATGAGTACGGCGAGGGCCTGCTGGTCTTTGCCAGCGGCGCCATGGGCACGCTCGCGGCAGGCTGGGATGACGTGGACAATCCCGTCAGCCTGGAAATCTGCGGCACGGAAGGGCACGCTGTAGTCGTGAACGGCGAGCTGTATTTTCACAGCAAGAAAGTCCCTGATTCCGACATCAAGAAGCCCTGGAAGCAGTTCCCGCCCGGCTTGCCGAGCGCGCTGGAGTTGTTCCTTGACGCTGTCGCCGGCAAAACGGATTTGCCGCTGGTGACGGCGCGTGAGGCCGCGTACCGCAGCGCCGTGATGGAGGCCGTCTACCAAGGCGCGCGCGAACAGAAATGGACCGCGCCGGAAGCACCGCCGGCGGCGAAGCCGTGAACGTTCAGTCCGAGCCGCGCGCGTAAGCAAGCGGTCAGGGGGTGCGTTCCGTTACGTGCTATGGGAAGAATGGGAGGAATAGGAATTATGAAACCGCTCCCTTACGGTCGCGGCTCGGACTGAACAGTTACGAAATGATGCCGGTTACTCGTCATCGTCGTTGGCGGCCCCGTATTTCTTGAGCAGCCTGATCATGCCGCTGCGGCCATTCTTGGCTGCCAGATCCATGGGCGTCTGGCCGTTCTGCAGCTTGGCCTCGGCAGCGGCGTGATTCTTGAGCAGCAACTCCACGATCTCCGTGTTGTTCTTGCGGACCGCGATGTGCAATGGGGTTTCGTCGTCCTCGTCCTCTGCTTTGGCATTCACGTCGGCTTTGGCGGCGATGAGCAACTCAACGATGGCCTTGTTGGCAATGCGGCAGGCGATGTGCAAGGGCGTCGAACCGCTGATGTTCTTGGCGTTCACCTGCGGAGACTTGCTGAGCAGGAAGCGCACCACCGCCAGGTGCGCGCAACTGGCCGCCCAGTGCAAGGGCGTGTCGCCGAGCGCGGTCTTGGAGTTCAGCAGCAGCGGGTTATCGCCCAGGAACTTCTCGACAGCTTTAAGGTTGCCCGACTTGGCCGCGGCAAAGATATCGGGCGGCGGCGGGTCGGGTTCCGCGGCTTCCTTGGCGGCCTGGGCATCCTGCCCGGAACTCGTGCCGCGTTGCGAGTCGTCTTCACCGGCGTGCGCCGGCACTCCGGCCCCTACGCCGGGAAGGAGGCAGACAAAGAGGGCTAGTGTTCCGACTGGTCTCATTTCACCGGCACCTTGACTGATCGCATCCCATGACGCCACTCCGTCCCGCCACCATCAATAACGGACGAGATAGCGGAACCCTGCAAGGAGCCTATCATACTCGCTGGCCCCGCTCTTGCCAGCCGCAGGCCAATTTGCAGGTGACACGTAACCGCTGTTGGCTGTATTATCACTAACCGAGGGTTGAGCAGGAGAAGGCTGCTATGAAAATTCCAGCACTGAGTTATGCGCTCCTGGCCTGCGCCATGCTGGCCCGGGCTGACACAGTCGAGATAAAGGCGGAGTCGTCAGACCCGGACGCCAAGGGCCTGAAGCTGGAAGGGAAAGTGGTGCGCGATGAGAAGGACGAGCCCTTCATCGTTTTCGCGGTCTACAATGAGAGCGGCCGGGTGCCCATTCCCAGATACAAGATCAAGAACCTCGACTATGACATGGACAGTATGCTCGCGAAGGTTGGCGAGGATGACTACGCCGGGCGTTACAAGGTGGCCCTGTGGGCCGTGGAGCACGGGAAGCTCAAGGAAGCCATCAAGTTGTTCGAGCAGCTTGTAGGCAAGGACGGTGTCGGGGACGATATGGACAAACGCATGGCTGAGGTCTATGAGAAGCGCCACCAACTGGACAAGGCCCTGGTCAAGTACTCCGACTATCTCAAGCTCCACCCCGATGACACAGAGAGCGCCGACAAGGTTGAAAAACTGAAGAAGGAGGTGAACCCGGAGCCGGAGCCGGGGCCGGAGACCAAGAACGCGCAGGCCAAGTCCAAAGTGGAGCCAGGGCTGGAGGAAGGCGGGACGTGGGTTGTGGAACCCTGGGGCCACCCGGGCAGCGCCCAGGTCATGCCTGATGAGGCCACGGGCGGCAAAGTGGTGGCCGTGCGCTGCCAGGTCGGCAAGGAGAAGGACAAGGCCGCCATAAGCCGCGTGGGGCAACCGTTGAACCTCGCCGACAGCAAGGAGATGGTCTTCAAAGTCAGCCACACTTGCGAGGGCCCCGTCAAGCTGGCCATCGCCTTCTGTAACACGCTGGGCGATGACCACGAGGCTGAGGCCAAGCGCGTGCCCCCCAAGACCTGGATGACATTCAAGCAGCCGCTCGACGGGAAGATCTGGAAATCGAATCGCAATGAGTGGAAGGCCTACAACCTGGACCTGGAGGGCCGCGATAACATCAAGCGCATCCGCTTCATGGTCTACACCGATAAACCGTTCGATTTGTACCTGGAGAGCATCTACTTCAAGTAGTGCAAGGCACAAACATGAACGCTCGCGCTGCCCCCGACATCCGCCTTTCGTCCGTCTCGTTCCTGTTCCTGCCTGTGGTTGTGGCCGCGTTCTGCTTCTCTTACGCCCTGGCCACTTCCGTGGCGCCACGCGGCCTGGCGCCGCGCGCTCCGCAGACTGCCCAGCCGCGTTACCTCGGTTCCACCCTGCACTTCACCAATCCCTTCCTCCAGGCCGGCAGCGATTTCGGGTTCGCGGGCGGCGGCGGCGTGGGCAACGACCCGCAGGGATTTGACTTGGGCGACGCGCTAGGCGACCCCAGTGCCGGCTCGATCACGCGCTACATTAGCGCTGCCGGCGGCTTTCTGCCCTACTCCTTCACGCTCGTGCCCCTGCTGGGCGCGGCGGGCAACGGCGGGACGGCGGCGGCTCCCGACCTGCCCAGCCTCAGCGCCGTCGGCATCCTCAGCGGCACGCTGCCGGCCGGCGTGGCCGGCTACCTGCGCTTCAATGTGTCTGTGGTGGATTTTGCAGGCACTCAGCGCCTCGGCACTTTCCGTTTGGGCATTGCGCCGGCCGGGCAGACGAGCTTCCGTTTCGCCCATGACCAACTCCCGGTCGCGGACCTCAACTCCACTTACTTCACCAAGATTGAGACCCTCGGCCAGCGCGGCGCCCCGGTTTTCTCGGTGGTTCCGGACAGCGTATGGCTTGGGACAGGCAAGGCGCAGACCAGGTTCAACCGCCTTGAGGAAGTTGGGTTGTCCCTGGCCCCCGACGGCGTGCTCCTGGGCCGGCCCAGCAAGAAGACCGACATCATATTCACGGCGCAAGCGCTGGATCCCGCCACTAACCTGTATGCCGCAAGCCGCGCCGGCATGGGGCAGAGCCAGATGTTCGTCATCAAGGTCCAGGGCAAGGACACGGTGACGTCCGAATTGCTTGCCGCAGCGTGTTCGGTCCGCGGCAACCGCGTCTTGGCCGGCTCTGACAGCTTTGTGTACTCCGGCTTTCTCGATACCCGCGGCTACACTGCCCCAGCGCTGGCTGGCAGCCCCTTGGAACTGCGCATCGGGGGCGCGGTGTTCAGAGGCACGTTCGACGACAAGGGCCGCGTCAACGCCACTTCGCTGGCCGTCCCCCCGGGGACAAAGAACAGGCCGCAGTTGCGCCTGAGCCTGTCACCGGCCACCGGGCTCCTCTC
>JBEKKG010000462.1:0-6166 GCA_050010835.1 Planctomycetota bacterium | reverse complement strand
TGTTCTGGTAGGGACGCGTTCCACCGCGTCCGTGATTGGGTTGGGGGAGGAAGTTGGGGATGCGGTGGAACGCGTCCCTACCGGTATGGTGTGAATCATCGGCGCTCCTTTGCCCAACGTTCGTACCGCTGGCGGACGAACTCGGGGGGCTTATTTTCCGAATGGACCGTCAGCAGGTAGCTCAGGTTGAACTTGTCGCCGGCGGAGTACTCCAGCGGCTTCTTATCCACGCCTTGCGTAGCCGACAGATATGCAAAAGGGTCAAGCATGCTGAAGAAGAATCCGTCGCCTCGCGCGTTGTCTGGGCGCCCACACAGGACGAGCATCACATCGCGTCCATCCATTACTCCGGAGACGCTGGTCCAACGGGCGGCAATCACGTTCTGGCTGTTTTGGCCGGTGTAAGGCTGATCGGCAGAGTTCTGGAATCTGGCGACGTGATTGAACGACTCCGGCAGGCGCAGGCCCAACTCGGCTACGATGACCGGAACCTCTACGCCCGCTTCCAGGTGAGCGATGGCTCGCCCCTGCTCAACACCCCGACTGACTACAAGCTGCTCTTCAAGAGCGGCGCCGCGGTGGAGTTGTACCTGGGCACGGACCTCGCCAAGCGGGAAGTCCGGGGGCAAAACCAGCAGCGCATGGCCATCGGCGACACGCGGATCGTCATCACGCGCACACCGGAAGGGAAGATGGTTGCCACACGCTACCGGCCCGTGATTGCGGAAAAGGACAAGCCGAACCAGGCGAGTTTCACGACCCAGAGCTCGGGGACCGAAACGTTTGACGAGATCGTGGCGTGGAACGACTTGCCGATGCACTGTACGGCCGCGAAGGACAGCTATGCCGTCGAGGTTGCCGTGCCGTGGGCGGCGCTCGGGATCGTGCCGCAGAGCGGGCTGACTCTCATCGGCGACCTGGGCGTTATCTACGGCAACCAGGGCGGCACCAAGAACGCGATCCGGTACATGTGGTCGGACAAAAGCCCGGAGGTCTCGATCAACAACGACATCCCGTCCGAGAGCCGGCTGCACCCGAACCAGTGGGCGAGGCTCGTCCTGGAGTGATGCGCCACCCCATTCCGGCCCAAGGAAAAGGGGACATTCATATTTTTGAGGCTTGTAGGTCGGGGGCTTGGCAACAGAGTGCGAGGGGGAAAACCTGAATGTCTCTTTTGTTCCTCTCAGTATCCCCCCAGGCTGCTGATCCTGATCGCGGGCGGCACGGGCAACATTTCCGTCGGATCGAGCGCGCGGCGATTCAGGACAATGTAGAGCTTCGAAAGACTGATGGGATAAGTCACGCTCTTCGCGCCGCCCTTGACGCACTGGCACCTGCCGCCGGGGGACGAGTAGATGATGGGCGACCGCTCGTCAATTGGGAACTGGATGAAATGCCAGCCGTCGAAATTGATGGACAGTTCGCCCGGCCAGTCGTGCCATTCGTTGCCGTGCGTGCGCCAGACTTTGCCCGCGGCATCCTGAAACTCGAAGACCACTTTGCCCCACGACGAGTTGCCTTTCACCCAGATCCCCAGCGTGTGCCGCTCGCCCGGAAGCGCGGCCGGCCTGGCGGCAGCGAGCGCGCAGTATTCGCCGACATAGTCGGACAGCGTGCTGTCGCCGCGCAGTTCGAGTTCGAGGCAGCGGCCCCGCTCTTCGTCCTCGACCTGCCGCAGCTCGAAGTTCCCCGGCACGTGGCGCGGCAATTCCCCGGTCTTTTTCGTGAGACTCTCGTCGCTGCACAGGCTCCAAGCGGCTGCGCCGTCCAGCTTGTCCGCGACACAGAAGCCCTCGGGGATTTTCTCCGTAATCTGGCGGAGAACCTTTGCCGCCGTCAGCGCTTTCGTGGCGAGCACATACTGCGGCGCGGAACCCGCACGCAGCGCCAGTTTCCCGCCGGCGGCTGCGGGCCTCGAAACTTCGCCGTAGAAACCGCACAGTTCCAGGTCCGCATCCGGCGGAAACTCCAGCGCGAGTTCCACCGTGGCCCGCGGCGTCCACAGCGCGTACGCGCGCCTGCCGTCGGCGCGCTCGAATTCCAGCACGTAGACCGTGAGCGACCCCGTCGGAACTTTGCGCCGGAACTCCACCTGGTCGAGCGCGTTGGTGAGCGCGGCCAGCGCCACATAGGCGGGCTTGGGGTAGAGCAGCGGATAGCGCCGGCAGAGGCCGCCGGCCCCCCACAACGTGTGGTTGTACGCATTGCCGGCGTCGTACAACAGGCCCGGCGAGATGTGCCGGTAGCGGTACGCGTGCGCCAGCAGCACGTCGCGGACGTAGAACTCCGCATGCCGCTGCGCTCCGAGATTGCGCTCGCAGCGGGCCGTGTATTCGTAGCAGCCGGTCACCGGCAGATCATGTCCGAACCGCCGGGCGACATCGCGCGCGAGGTACGCGCCCTGTGGCCCGCCCTCCCACAACTTCTCGGGCATGCCCGTCTGCCCCGCCGCGGTCTCAATGCCGATGTAGTCTATCAACGCGGCATCGAACCCGTGCCGCAACAGGGAGGCGATGATTGCGGCCGAGGCGCTCGTGTTGCCCACGATGATCTTGAGCTCGGGAAACTTCTCGCGGTACAGCCGCGCGGCCAGCGTTGCGGTTTCCACGCGCTTGCGCGCCTGCTCCACGGTCTGTTCGTCTTCCGCCTGTTTGGCGCCAAACAACTCCGCCGGGAGGTAGTTTCCGTAGCTTTCGTGGAAGAGCAGGATGGATTTGCAATGCGGGAACTTGCTCGTCCATTCAGCTATTTTCTTCTCACTGCCGGAAATGTCGTTAGCCCTGAAGATCCAGCCGATCTGGTTGAGCGTGACTTTCCAGGGCGCGAAATCGGCTTCGGTGTATTTCGTCCAGCCGAACGTCGTCTTGCGGAAGCCGGCTTTGTGGAGCAGGGGGCCGATGATGGCCACATCGTCGCAACCGTAGTGCGCCCCGCCGAACCACCACGTGCCGTACGGAGAATCGTACCCTGCCTTCCTGCGGTCGGGCCCGAGCACGGCGCAGGCCGCATCGTGGACCAGAAACGGCTGCGCTGCCGGCCCCTGCGCGCCAGCGTTGCGGCGCGCGAGCGCGAACTTGAGTCCGTACCAGCCGGGTCGCGGGGCAGCCAGCGAAATCGTGCGCTGGCGCTCCTCGTTCGCTGCCGCAAAGCTGAACTCAGCGTTCTCCTCGCGTATCACAGCACCGGCCACGTCTGTGAGCCGCCAGGAAAGCGCCAGCTCGCAGGGCTCAAGGGCTTTGACTGTTGCGACTGTCTCGGGGACCTCGTCATTGTAGAAGATATTGCCCGGCTGTTTCTGCGTGAGCGCAAACTCCGCCGGACTGCGCTCCAGCGTGAGTCCGAAGACGTGCACGGCGCTGGTGGATTCGCGCACGGGTTTCACGCCCGCGATCTTGCCGAGTACTTCGACATCGAGATAGCGGCCCTCGAGCATGGGCGCGTTGGCGTCTGTGCCGGAGACCAGCAGATCGAAAATCGCTCCGGCGTCCAGGTCGAGTTCCGCCAGATACAGCGGAGTTTCTTCTTCCTTGCCGCCCACTGTTTGCACGACCGTGCCCACACGCTTGAGGTTCCCCGCCGGAGTCTCATTGGCGCGCGGCAGCGCCACCGTGGTGTGCGCCATCGCGTCGCCCCGGCCGGAACGGGCGAAGCGCGTCATCCTGACGGTCAGCACCGCATCCTTCCGCGGGTCAAGTTCGGCGGCGCAGAGCACATAGGCTTTGTGATAGAAAGCCTGCGGCACGGAGAAATGCAGCGTCTCGGGCATGCCGTCGAAGGGTGTGCGCGAGAGGTGCTCGTCGCACTCCAGCGCCCACGAGCCTTTCATCTCGCGGACGACACCCACGTCGCCGTTGCCCGGACCGTCCGCCACGAGCAGCGGAACGCCCTCGACGCGCTGCAAACCCTTGGCCAGCGACACGCGCGCCTCCCGCAGCGCTCCGGGTTTCGCGATTCTGCCGATGTCCAGCGCGCAGTACTTTGCCTCCACCGGCGGAAGTTTGTACGAGGCCGCGCCACGAATCGCCGCGCCCTCCGGAAGAGCCACGCGCGCCAGCCGCAGGGCGCCGGGAACTGCTCCCGCGTAGCAGCCGTTGATCCACGTTTCCACGGTGTCGGGCTGGTTTCTGAACTCGTAATGCGTGAACGTCCGCGAGGCCGCGGGCAGGCTCTGCCACTTCTGCAGCAGTTCGTCCTGCTGTTTGTCCGTGTAGCGGAAGAGATTGGGCCGCGCGAAGAGCCTGAGATTCGTCCCGGACACGGCCACAAACGAATCTTCCGCCGCAACCTCTGCATACACGGGCTTGGCCTCCTGCGGCGCTCCCGCGGCCGGCGGCGCCAGACGTTTGCCGGTCTGCGGGCGCACGTTCAGCGTGAACACCCGTTTGCCGCCGCCGGCGAACTCAAGGGCAACCTGTGTGCCCGCCGTTCCTCCCGGCAGCAGGGAGAAAGCGATGGCGTTGGCGTCGGCGCCGAGCGAGACGGTGATGGCCGCCGGCTTCACAGCCACCTTGGCGCCGTTCTCTTCGCGAAAAGCATCGGGTGTTTCTTCCGCGGCGCCGGGACCGCAACACCACAACGCGGCACCGAGAACCGCAGCCCGCAACGCACCTGTGGCCGGACCCATAAACAATCCCTCTCTTGCCCGCGGCAGCACGGACGCTCAGTTGCCATGCAGTCAGCTATCAGAGAATACACCGGCAGCGCGGCGAGCAAGACGGGCACCGAGACGGCAAGACACTGGCCTCGACGCTCGATTGCCCAGCCAAACGCGATTTGCAAAAATGAACTGCGCTGAGACTATCGGCGGTGTTAACTACAGGAGGACGATTCGATGCGCATCTGCAGACTTCAATCCCTGGCGTTACTGGCGATATCGTCGGTTTCCTGCACGGCCGCGGACTTCACTGTCTGTGTGGCGGCGGATGCCCCAGCCGGCGGTGACGGTACGTCTAACGCTCCGTACCAGACCTTGGCCCAGGCGCGGGACGGCATCCGTGCAGCCCGCAAAGCCGGGACGCTAAAGGCCGGGGAGGCCGTTACCGTTACTGTCGCCGCAGGCGTCTACCGGTTCGACGGCACTTTCGAACTGCGTGCGGAAGACGGCGGCACCAATGATGCGCCGGTAGTCTACCGCGCCCAGTCGCCCGGCACAGCGCGCATCCACGGCGGAGCGACACTGGCGCCGGAGGCTTTCAAACCCGTAATAGAAGATAGCGTTTTGGCCCGGCTCGAGCCTTCGTCTCGCGGCAAGGTCCTGGTCTGTGATGTGTCTGCGTGCGGCAACTTTGAAGCGTTCAAGAACGCTTATAGCGCCATGCCCGCCGGACCTTGGCTGTACGTGGACTCGCAACCCATGACCCTGGCGCGCTGGCCCAATAGCGACGCGGCGGACGGGGGGTGGGCGACGTTCAGCAAGGCGGTGGACAGTGGTTTGCCCAAAGCTGACGCCGAGGATCCCGCGCTGCGCAAATTGCATCCGGGTGCGTTCGTCTTCGATGACCCACGGCCGGCACGGTGGAATCTCGAAGAGGGCGTGTGGCTGTTCGGTTACTGGACGCACGATTGGTCTGACGAAGTCATTCGCATGGCCGCTTACGACACGGAGAAGAAGATCGTCACGCTGGCGGCTCCCCATTGTTACGGAATCAACGGCGGGACGTGGGGCGCGGCCAAGCGGCGTTTCTTCGCGTTGAATCTCCTGGAGGAACTGGATGCTCCCGGCGAGTGGTATCTGGACCGCGCCCACAAGCGGCTCTACTTCTACCCGCCCAAGCCGCTCAACAACTCATTGATCGTGCTGGCCACGCTCTCCCAGCCCTTGGTGAAATTGGATGGCGCCCAGAACGTCAAGTTCGCCGGACTGCGCTTCGAGTACGGGCACTCGAACGGCATCGTCCTGCACAATGCCGAAAATGTGGAGATTGCCGGGTGTGTCGTTGCGAACCTCGCCGGCGAGGGCATTGCGGTTGACGGCAGGGCCAACACGGTCCGCTCGTGCGATCTTTTCAATCTCGGCACGGGCGGCATCTCAGTCAACGGCGGCGACCGCAGAACGTTGGAGCCCGCCAGGAACCTTGTGTTCAACAACCACATCCATCACTACGGACTTTTCAAGCGCACGTATGCGGCTGGCATCGGCGCGCAGGGGTGCGGCCAGATCGTGCGC
>JBEKKG010000461.1:0-6171 GCA_050010835.1 Planctomycetota bacterium | reverse complement strand
TCGCCAAGCTTATCCGAGAAGGCAAGTTTGAGGAAGCGGTCCGCATCGCGCGCCAGCAGGTCGAGAACGGCGCCAACATGATTGACGTCAACATGGACGAGGGCCTGCTGGACTCCGAGCGGGCCATGACCACGTTCATCAACCTGCTGGCCGCCGAGCCCGAGATCTCGCGCGTGCCGGTGATGCTGGACAGCTCCAAATGGTCCGTGCTGGAGGCCGGGCTGAAATGCCTCCAGGGCAAGGGCGTGGTGAACTCCATCAGCCTCAAGGAGGGCGAAGAGAAATTCAGGACGGAAGCACGCCTGATCCACAGATACGGAGCGGCAGTGGTGGTGATGGCTTTTGACGAGACCGGCCAGGCCACCACGGCGGAGCGCAAGGTTGAAATCTGCGCCCGCGCCTACCGCATTTTGACGCAGGAGCTGGGCCTTCCGCCGCAGGACATCATCTTCGATCCCAACATCCTGACGGTGGCCACGGGGATCGAGGAGCATAACAACTACGCCGTGGAGTTCTTTGAGGCCACGCGGCGCATCAAGGCCGAGTTGCCGGGCTGCAAGGTCAGCGGCGGGGTGAGCAACGTTTCGTTCTCGTTCCGCGGCAACAACGTGGTGCGCGAGGCCATGCACGCCGCGTTCCTCTACCACGCCATCAAGGCCGGCATGGACATGGCCATCGTGAACGCCGGGATGTTGGGTATTTACGAGGAGATCCCGAAGGACTTGCTGGCCCTGGTCGAGGACGTGCTGCTCAACCGCAGGCCGGATGCGACGGAACGCCTGCTGGCCTTCGCGGAAACGGTGAAGCGCCAGGACAAGGAGGTGGTGCGCGACGAGGAATGGCGCAAAGGCACGGTCGAGGAACGGCTGGCACATGCGCTGGTCAAAGGCGTTGCGGATTTCGTCGAGGCCGACGTGGAGGAGGCGCGGCAGAAGTACGCCAAGCCGCTGGCCGTTATTGAAGGGCCGCTCATGGCGGGCATGAACACGGTCGGCGATCTCTTCGCCTCGGGCAAGATGTTCCTGCCGCAAGTGGTGAAAAGCGCGCGCGTGATGAAGAAGGCCGTCGCCGTGCTCTTGCCGTACCTCGAAGCGGAGAAACAGCGCCTCCAGGATCATCGCGCGCGGGGCAAAATCGTCATGGCCACGGTCAAGGGTGACGTACACGACATCGGCAAGAGCATCGTGGGCGTGGTCTTGAACTGCAACAATTACGAGGTCGTCGAGCTGGGCGTGATGGTCCCGAGCGAGAAAATTCTGGCCACGGCGCGCGAACAGAAGGCGGACTTAATCGGTTTGAGCGGCCTGATTACCCCTTCGCTGGATGAGATGGTCCACGTGGCCCAGGAGATGGAGCGTGAGCATTTCAGCATCCCGCTGCTGATCGGCGGCGCCACCACCAGCCGCGCGCACACGGCGGTAAAGATCGCGCCCGCCTACAGCCACGCGGTCGTGCATGTGCTGGATGCCTCGCGCGCCGTGAGCGTCGTGGCCGGCCTGTCCAGCCTGGAGCAGCGCGCAGCCTTCGAGGCAGCCAACCGCGCCGAACAACAGCGTCTGCGGGATGAACACTACGCAGGCAAGGGCCGGCGCCCGCTGTTGCCGCTGAAGGAGGCGCGCGCGCGCAAGCCGGGCTTCGACTGGGCCGGCTGCGAAATACCCAAGCCGTCGTTCCTGGGAGTGCGCATTGTGGGGCAGGCTTCCAGCCTGCCCAGCACCGTACCGCAGGCATCCAGCCTGCTGCCAGGTGCAGGCAAGATGCCTGCACCACAATCGGGGCCCGGCGCCGCGCTCGAAGAACTCATTCCTTACATTGACTGGACGCCGTTCTTCGTGGCCTGGGAACTCAAGGGCGGCAAGTATCCCGACATCTTCGACAAGCCCGAAGTGGGCGACCGGGCGCGTGAGCTGTTCGCCGATGCGCAGGCCCTGCTTCAGCGCCTCGCCAGGGAGAAACTGTTGACGGCGCGCGGAGTTTACGGTTTCTTCCCCGCCAACAGTGTGGGCGACGACCTCGAACTTTACGCGGACGAATCCCGCGGGCAGGCGTTCGCCACGCTGCACACGCTGCGCCAGCAATCGGAGCGGCCCGCGGCCGCGGGCAAGCCCGCGCCGCCCTACTGCGCCTTGGCGGACTTCGTTGCGCCCAAGGAGAGCGGGCGCGCGGATTACGTGGGCGCTTTCGCCGTGACGGCGGGCCACGGCGCCGAGGCGCTGATCAAGCGCTTCAGGCAAGGCGGCGACGACTACAACGCGATCATGACGGGTCTGCTGGCCGACAGGCTGGCCGAGGCTTTTGCCGAAATGCTCCACAAACGGGTGCGCGCCGAATGGGGTTACGGGCTGAATGAGAACCTGAGCTACGAAGACCTGCTCCGCGAACGCTACCGCGGCATTCGTCCCGCGGCGGGCTATCCGGCCTGTCCCGACCACACGGAAAAGCCGCTCATCTTCGAGCTGCTCCGGGCGGAGCAGAATGCCGGGATCCGCCTGACGGAAAACTGCGCCATGATTCCGGCCAGTTCCGTGAGCGGGCTTTATTTTTCGCACCCAGAATCGTCCTACTTCACCGTCGGCAAAATCGCCCGCGATCAAGTGGCGGATTACGCGGTGCGCAAGAAGATGAGCGTGGCGGAAGTGGAACGCTGGCTGGGGCCGTACCTGGGCTACGAGCCGGGGAGCGGGACGTAGGGGACATTTCGGATTGGGGATTTCGGATTGCGGATTGTTGGGTATCATTATTGTTCAGGAGACTGGAGGTGACGCATGTCGAGGGCACAGTTAGTACAGCCGCGTTGTGCTTCGATCATCGTGCCGGTTGACACGCTTGAGCCGGAGCCTATTGAAATCGTCAAGCCTTTTCACGTCGTCGTGCAGCCTTACGAGGATGAGTTTGTGGCCACGTTCTTCGATGCCAACATCAGCGCCACCGGTTGCACGGAACAGGAGGCTGTTGCGAATGTGAAGGACATGATCGTTATGGAGTTCAACTTCCTTGAACCTAAAGCAGACAAAGACCTTGGGGCGGCACTGAGACGAGAACGAAGCGTCCTGTGTGCAATGCTCAAGAGGCGGAGGTAGCAGTATGCGCAAAATCACCGGTAAAGACGCGGCCATCATCGCCAAGAAACTCGGTGCGGAGGTGCGGCGGTCCGGTGGGCCGCACGAGTTGGCTATCATCCATCACGAGGGACGCCCGATTGCCACTTTTGGCATCCGCCGGGGTAGCGGCGAACTGGGACATGGACACATCCCGGCCAGATTACACATCGGCCCGCACGACACGAAGTCCCTGGCACAATGCTCGATAACGCGGGAACAATGGATACAGATGCTGAGGGAGAAAGGCGTGATCTAGATTCGTTAGGGAGGGGAAAATGCCTGAGAAGCTGAAGATCGGTTTTGTGGGCGTCGGTGGCATGGGCCAGTGCGCCCATCTCAAGAATTACGCGGCGCTGCCGGATTGCCAAGTCGTCGCCATTGCCGAACTGCGCGCGGAACTGGGCCGCAAGGTCGCCGCGCGCTACGCCGTGCCCAGGGTCTACAAGAGCCACGAGCAACTGCTGGCCCAGGAGAAGCTCGACGGCATCGTCGCGTCCCAACCGTTTACGCGCCACGGCTCGCTCGTGCCCGAACTGCTCAAGGCCGGCGTGCCGGTCTTCACCGAGAAGCCCATCGCCGGCTCGATCGAGATGGGCGAGAAGATCGTGGCCGCGGCCAGGCAGTACAAGACCTGGCACATGGTCGGCTACCACAAGCGCAGCGATCCGGCCACCATGTACGCCCGGCAGGAGATCGAGCGCCTCAAAGCCTCCGGAGAAATCGGCAAGCTGAAGTACCTCCGCATCCTCATGCCGGCCGGCGATTGGGTAGCCAGCGGGTTCAACGACCTGCTCAAGAGCGCTGAGCCGTATCCCCAGCTTGCCTGGGACCCGCCGGCTTCCGACATGAGCAAGGAACTCAACGACTGTTACATCGGTTTCGTCAACTACTACATCCACCAGGTCAACCTGATGCGCTACCTGCTGGGCGAACCGTACCGCGTGACGTACGCCGAGCCGTCCGGCACAGTGCTGGCCGGGCAAAGCGCAAGCGGAGTGCCGTGCGTGATCGAGATGAGCCCTTACTCCACTACGGTGGACTGGCAGGAATCGGCTTTGGTGGCCTTCGAGAAGGGCTACATCAAGCTGGAGCTGCCCGCCCCGCTGGCGTCCAATCGCCCCGGCAAAGTTGAAATCCTCAAGGACCCCGGGAAGGGCGCAACGCCCCAGGTCATCATTCCGCAACTCCCGTGGGTGCATGCGATGCGTCAGCAGGCCGCGAACTTCTGCCGTGCGCTGCGCGGTGAGATCCAGCCGCCCTGCGACGGCGCGGAGGCGTTGGAAGACATCCGGGTGGCACGCGCGTACATCCGTTTGTGGAAGGGGAAATAGTTGATTGACTTCCACGCTCATCTGGGCAAGGTGCTCCACGGCCATCCACCGCTGACAGCGGAGAACTTGCTGCGCTCCATGGACCGGCATGGGATTGGGAGAGCGGTAATCTTGCCGCTCGTCTCCCCAGAGGAAGAGGATTACAGCTACACGACGGAAGAGGCTGTGGCGGACTGCGCCAGGCATCCGGACAGACTCATCCCCTTCGCCAACATGGACCCGCGCCGCGGCACCAACGACGGCCGGTACGACTTCTATCCGGTCTTGAAAGAGTACGCCGAGATGGGCTGCAAGGGCTTCGGGGAAATCCTGGCGAATCTGCCGACGAACGACCCGCGGATGAAAGGTATCTATGCCGCTTGCGGCAGGCTGGGGTTCCCAGTGGTCTTTGACTTCAGGCTGGGGACGGTGGGCGTCAGCGACCCCGTGGGCCTGCCGTATCTGGAGCAATGTCTCAGCGAGTTCCCGGAGACTATCTTTGTCGGACACGGCCCCGGGTGGTGGGCGGAGATTTCGGCGGACGTGACGGCGCAGGACAAGAATGGCTACCCCAAGGGTCCCGTCCAGGCGCCGGGCAGGATTGACCACCTGCTGCGGCAATACCCGAATATGTACGCGGACCTGTCCGCCATGAGCGCCTACAACGCGTTGGCCAGAGACCTGGAGGCGGCGCGCAGACTGCTGACAGAGCATCACCGCAAGCTGCTCTTCGGCACCGACTGGTTTGTCCGGCAAGCAGAGCCGCGCATACTGGGCCTGCTCGGCAAGCTGGAGCTGGCAGCCGAAGTGCAGAAAGCCATCTTTTCGGGAAACGCCGAGAGAATCCTCTGCCGCAGCGCGGCTGCGATCCCCATTACGCGCCCGTCCGGCATGATTTAGGGTCTGTGTCAGTTTGGTTGCATTAGTCCCTTGCCCTATTGAGTTTGCGCCAAGGCTGTGGCCGAGTCCCGATTCATCCGGATTCAGCACGGCCTCATCCGTGCGGCCACGGTGAGCACGGAGGGGGCAGCGCTGGTGTAACTTCCTACTGCAAATGGCGTTATGAGAGAAACACCAGTACGGAAGGCAGTTAACTTCTGAAACGTTTTGTCGCATGATTGATCGGTTTCTGCACAGTGTTTGCGTGCCTCTTGCGTAGAGTCCGAAGAGCTTTGCCAAGGAAGTGGCTGCCATCAGGAAGGACAGGCTCCCGACCGCAGACGCGATATTTTTTTCTCCAGTGTTCACATAAGTCCTTAAAAGTCTGGGCAAACTGTTCGGAATTGGCGCGAACTGGCGCCAGACTGGCCGGAACCGGGACCAAACTGGCCGGAACCGGGACCAATCTGGCCGGAACATAGACCATTCTGGCGAGAACTGGCGCTTTCTGACCAACGTTGTAACAGTCATGGTTGACAAGTATCCAGTGAAATGTAGGGCGATCCTCTGGATCGCCTGGCGACCCGGAGGGTCGCCCCACTGCATTGTAGGGCGACTTGCCAAGTCGCCCCACAAAGTGGGTAGACGTACCGCGGGCGTCCCGCCCGCCCGTGGCAGGCCGGCAGAACGCGAGGACGAAGGCGGGCGGGACGCCCGCGGTACGCTCCGCTTCCTTTGGGTGGTCAAGGCACGGACCGGAAACTGCGCCGGCTCGCGACACCCGATGCGGACGATGTTCCTGAACTGTGGTACTTGACCCATGTTGCCTTGTCCTACCTATATAATACGTATGGCGGCGCGAGGATTCGGTTTTGGAGAAG
>JBEKKG010000460.1:0-6174 GCA_050010835.1 Planctomycetota bacterium | reverse complement strand
GCTCGCCACGCTCCGGTCGGTCGCGCTTCTCCCACGGCCTGCCGCCACCACGAGCCTCGCTGCCGCCTTCCCGTTTCTGCCACGGCTTGCGCTCGCCACGCTCCGGTCGGTCGCGCTTCTCCCACGGCCTGCCGCCACCACGAGCCTCGCTGCCGCCTTCCCGTTTCTCCCACGGTTTGCGCTCGCCATGTTCCGGACGGTCCCGCTTCTCCCACGGCCTGCCGCCACCACGAGCTTCGCTGCCGCCTTCCCGTTTCTCCCACGGCTTGCGCTCGCCACGCTCCGGACGGTCGCGTTTCTCCCAGGGCTTGCCGCCAGCATGAGCTTCGCTGCCGCCTTCGCGCTTCTCCCACGGCTTGCGCTCGCCACGCTCCGGACGGCCGCGCTTCTCCCAGGGTTTGCCGCCACCACGAGCTTCGCTCGCGCCTTCCCGTTTCTGCCACGGCTTGCGCTCACGTTTCTGCTGTGTCAGTGGAAGATCCTCAGCACCGGCCGCCTCTGCCGGAGCGCCACGGTCTTTCGTTTCTCGATCCGCAGGAACAGAGTCCTCCCGCCCGGTCTCTGGCTCTGGCTCAGGCTTGGCTCCAGACTCCTCCTCGTCTTCCCAATCTTCGGTGTCGTGGTCTTTTCCTGGAGGAGACGCTTCAGCTTCCACGGCGGGCGCTTCGACAGCAGCCTCTTCCTCCCCTGCTTCGTCCTCGCCAGGCTCCTCTTCCAACTCCTCGCTGACTACAGAAGCCGGTTCCTTCTCGGCCAATTCGGGCTCGGGCGCAGCGCCTGCTTCCTCGGCTTCCTCGGGCTCCGGGCCAGGTGCGGGCGCCGCGGCTTTGGCCTGAGCCGCCACGCCAATTGCGGCTTGCAAGCGCCGCAGTTCGTCCGGCGTCAGCAACCGCGACGTGCCGCTGGGGAGTTCGCCCAGGCGCAGGGGCCCAATGCCGACACGTTTCAACTTGCGGCAGTATAATCCGACGGCCGCCAGCATTCTCCGCACTTGGCGGTTCATGCCTTCGGAAATCGTCAGCTCCAGCACGCTGGAATGAACAGCGCGCTTCATGATGCGGACGCGCGCGCCCGCGGTACGGCCTTCGGCCAGGCGGACGCCGCGCTCCAGCTTCTCGATCTGCTGGCGGCCGGGCATGCCATCCACTTGGGCCATGTAGACCTTCTCGATGCCGAAGCTGGGGTGCGTGAGCTGGTTGGTGAACTCGCCATCGTTGGTGAGCAGCAGGAGGCCCTCGGTGTCCTTGTCCAGGCGGCCGACACAGAAGATGCGCCGCTTCTCCGGCACAAGCTGCACCGCCAAAGGGCGGCCCGCGGGATCCTCGTTGGTGGACAGCACGCCGCGGGGCTTGTTGAGCATGTAGTACACTTTGTCGCCGGCCTCGCGCACGGACTTCGCCATACGCCCCGGCCCGGAGACTTTCTCGCCGTCCAGCGCCACGGTCTGTGTTTCGGGATCGGCCTTGGAACCCAGGCGATCAACCACCACACCGTCAACGGTGACGCGGCCTTCCTCGATAAACTTCTCGCAGGCGCGGCGCGAGCCACAGCCGGAGTGCGCCAGAATAACCTGAAGACGGATGGGTTCGCTCATGGAGTAGAATGCCTCTAAATGACCAGCCGCGCTCCCCCACGCCTCCCGGCGGCGGGGCGCGCGACTGCTTCAGCCTATTGTCCAGGAAGGGCTGCGAAGTACAAGTCTAGTAGGACAGGCTTCCAGCCTGTCCGGACAGCCTGGAAAGGCTGTCCTACCACCAAAAGAAAAGGCCCGGCCGCAAGGCCGGGCCTTCCTCTCACGGACAATTCTTACGCCAGCTAACGCGCCTTAGCCCAAAATCCCCAAGTCTGGCCTGCGGGTGCTGCTGCGCGTGTTCTGTTGCGGTTGCGGAGGATCTTCCGCTTCGGCCGCCTGAGGCTGCGCCGGCTGAGGCTGCGCTACATAAGCCGCGTTCTGTTCCGCGGCGGCAGCGGCAGCGGCTTCGGCCTCCAGGTCCTCATCGCGCGGCAGTCCCTCAAAGACCGTCTGTCCTGGCGCGGTGGGTCCCAGCACCCCGTGCGGGCTGGCAGCGCCGGGCAGCGGCAGGTTCTCGAACTTCTTCTCCTTGAAAATCCAGGCCTCCTGGATGGGGACATACTGATCGGCGGCGCGGATCAGCTCGGCTGCCGTGGAACGCTCAAAGCTGACTATCTCGACGCGGACGCCGTGCATCCTGAGGGCTTCCGCGAGCGGCACGTAATCGCCGTCGCCCGTGACCAGGGCGGCCGTGTCAATCTTGGGCGCCATCATCAGCGCGTCAATGGTCATGCCCACCTCCCATGAGCCTTTGGCCGTGCTGCTGCTGCGGCCTTCGGGATCAGGGCGGATCTTCAATTCCTTGATCTTGAGTTCGTAACCGAAGCGGCTGAGCGCTTCGTGGAAGCCCGCCTGATTGACATCGGGCTTCTGGACGATGTAAGCGATGGCGCGCACGAGGTGGCGGGTGCCGGTAATCTCGCGCAACAGCCGGCCATAGTCCACCTTGCTCTGATGCAAGAGCTTGGCGGAATAAAACATGTTCTGTACGTCAATGAAGATCGCCAGCCGCTGGGGGAAAGTCCGCGCCAGGAAAGCTGGTGCACTTGAAGTGGCCCCGTTCACTGGAAGCCCTTCCTTCCTATTCCGTATCGTCGCGTAGTCTAACACGGTTTGTTACACTCCTTTTGGTTGCTCGGCCTGGTCTTATGCTGCCATCCGCTCGATGAACCTACGGGTTGTTGTTTCCGGATCGGGAGCAGCGGCGATAGCAGAGGAAACTGCAACTCGTTTCACCCCCGCAGCCTTCAGCTCCGCCAAGCGATCCAGGGTTATTCCGCCAATGGCAAAGACAGGCACCCCTAAACCCATTGCACAAACTCGTTCCGCCAACGCCACACCGGCCAGAATTCGCTCTTGTTTGGTGGTGGTCTCGTACACAGATCCAACTCCAAGATAATCAGCCTGCTCGACTTCTACTGCGTGCCGCGCCTGCTCCTGCGAATGGGTCGAGCGGCCAATGATAACCTTTTCACCAACAATGCGCCTGGCGTCAACCGGCGGTATGTCGTCCTGGCCAAGATGAACACCAGCGGCTTCTGCTGCCAAAGCAACATCCAGCCGGTCATTGCAAATCAGCACTGCCCCATGCCTTGCACATAGAACACGCAAATCACGGGCCTCTCTTAACAACGTGCAATCGTTGCCGCCGTCGCTTTTGCTGCGAAATTGCACCAACCTCGCTCCGCCTCTCAAAACAGCCGCCGCAGTCTCCAGTAAACCAAGTCGGCACAATGACTTAGTTAGAATCACATAAAGGCTGGCAGACTCCACAACCGCTGCCGCCTCGCTAACATGCTCCAGCCATTGCTCCGCCTCATACAACGCAAAGCGATGCCGGGCAAATTGCACCGCTGCCGCACCTAGCCCGATTGTAGTATATTCCTCCAGAACACGCAAGGCCTCTTCGGCGCGTTTCAGTCCTCGCATGGCGACTGCCTTCGAGGATCCTCCCGCTGGCACAACCTCCTCGGCCGTGGCACCGGGACTGAGCGGATCACCAGCCACATCCCGGCCAGCGGTCAACTGCCTGTTGCTGAAATGCGAATTAAGCAACTGGGATATGGAGTGGCGTGTTTCTTTCAATCGCATTGCCCAGCGCCTTTCACCAGATATAAACCGCACATAATCCTCCGCAGTCCTGATTCCCTCCCGTGCGCGGTTTGCATTGGCGTCAATCAACCGCAATTCAGAAGTTCCAAGACAGTCGCTCATCGCCCCTATGCGCTCCGTCGTATAGTCTCCCTGAGATTTACCTAACGCCGCTCTCGTGTCAAGTGCGGAAAGCAAATTCGCCACAGCGGGTTCCGCTCGTGCAACAAGCGTCTGTTGACAAGAACCGGCCGGGAGGCCATTATCATCGCCAGACCCGCACGGGAGGCCTGCTGAGACATGGACCTGAAGAAACTCATTCGCAACGTTCCGGATTTCCCAAAGAAAGGCATCGTCTTCCGCGACATCATGCCGCTGCTCGGCGACCCCGCGGCACTGCGCTACGCGGTGGACGCGATGTTCGTGCATTATTTCGGGGAGCAGATTGACGTAGTGGTCAGTGCCGAAGCGCGCGGCTTCATCTTCGGACCGGCCGTCGCCTATCATCTGGGCGCCGGCTTCGCCGCGGTGCGCAAGCCCGGCAAGCTGCCCTACAAGACGAGGCAGTTGACCTACGCTCTCGAGTACGGCACGGACACTCTGGCGATCCACGAGGACGCACTGCGGCCGGGCCACCACGTGCTGCTGGTGGACGACCTGCTGGCCACGGGCGGGACCATGTGCGCCACCGCCAAGCTCTGCGAAAGCCTCGGCGCCAAAGTAATAGGCGCCGGGTTCATCATCGAATTGACGTTCCTGAAAGGCCGCGAAAAGCTCAAGCCGTATAACGTCTTCAGCCTGGTCCAGTACGACAGCGAGTAGGACAAGCTGGAAAGCTTGCTCTACCGGACAGGCTGGAAAGCCTGTCCTACTCCTCCAGGAACTCGTGGAACAGGGCGTGGGTCAGGTGCAGCACCCGCACGGGGTCCTGAGACGGCGCCAGTTCCAGGGAGCAGAAGCCTTCGTAGTTCGTGTCGCGCAGTCTGCGCAGGAACTTCTTATAGGGGAAGCGCGTATCGAGCAGATCATGGAGATGGACGTGTCCCAGGTGGGGGCGGAGGATGTCAAAGACGCGCTCAAAGTCTTCCGGCGGCGTGTTGCCCGGCTGGCTGTTGTGGATCAGGTAGCAGCGCGGGTGATTGACGCGTTTGACCACTTCCAAGGCGTCCTCCCAGTTGGTGAAGCTGCCGTGCATCTCGAAGCCGATATCCACCCCTAAGCCCGCTGAATAATGCACGATCTCGCTGAGCGCGCTGGCAATGCGCGCAATGGTCCAGGCTTTGGGTTCGTTGTCATGGAGTTTATCGCCCAGGCAGCGCAGCCGCGGAGCGCCGATGTCCACTGCGAGCAGCACGTAGCGCTTGGTGCGCGCCACCGCTTCCTTCAACTGGGCGACGTTGGGCGAATCGTAGACCTCGGTGATGGCCAGCCCGGCGATCTGGACGCCGTTGTCCCCGAAGACCTTGCGGACTTTTTTGGCCTCGGCCGGCTGCATTTCCAGGCCGGCTTTCTGCTTGTACGAAGGCTCAGCGAAGAACTCGAAGCTCTCCATTTTGCCTTCCTTGCACATCCTGGCCGTCGTCTCGATGTCCCATTCCTTCGCCAACTGGTAAGCCATCAACCCGAGATGCATCTTCGCGTTCCCTCCGCCCCCAATGCCCGGACACCCAAAGTGAAAACGTTAGAACGAAACCACCTACTTCTTGTCCGCGCCGCCAAAGAAATCGTCCAGGGCTTGTTCTGCCGCCTGGCTGTACTCGTCTGTGACGCCCGCGCTCTTGCCCTTGTTGCGCTCCAGGGTCTTGAGCATGCTCTCGGTGAGCCTCTGGGTCAGTTCCTCGGCATACAGGCGCACCATGCCCAGCGTAGTGCGGTCGTCGAAGATCACGACCACCAGTGCCCGCTCGGCCACCAGCCCAATGTGAATGTTCTCGCTCTTGCCTTGATGGAAGATCACAGTGAACTCGGATTCGCCCAGAAGCTGCGCCATCTGCTTGGTCGCGGCAAAGGAGCCTGCGACGAGCGCGGCAATGGAATCGGTGCTGAACGACTTGGTGAAGCCCTTCTTGGTAACCAGGTGCCCTTCCTTGTCTATCAGCAGCGCGCACTTGGCTTTGGAACGCTCCAGAAAATCCGCAAGGATCTTATTGATCTCCTCGATGTCCTGCTCGTAGAAGACCAGGCGCGCCTGGAGCATCTTCTCGCTGAACTCAGCCATCGCATCCTCCTCATCCGAACCAATGTACCAGAGCAACGCCGGCCGCCAGGAGCATTCCCGCAGCCATGAACAGCCTCCCCAAACAACCCTTTTTCCCCGGCTCCGAAGCAGTCCCTTGGGCAGGCTGGGCGCTCTTGTCCTGCGGCGCACCGGCTCCGCTTCCCTGTTCCTGCTTGTCCGAGGCCTGCGCCCTGCGGTCCTTTATCTGCTTCATCCGTTCCTTGAACACCTCGGTCTTCGACTTCGGTGCCGCTTCCAGAGACGGCGAAACCACAGGGGCGGCCGGATGTGG
>JBEKKG010000459.1:0-9544 GCA_050010835.1 Planctomycetota bacterium | reverse complement strand
AAGGATTCCGGCGTTGAATGGCAGGATCGCTGGCTGGAGCCAGAGCCTTGGGAAGAGCCAAAGCAGATGCCCTCGCCGATCAACGAATTGAAGATGGCGCTCATCAAGAAAGAAATCCCAGAACAAACAGGCATCTGGGAACTCGCTTTGTCAACAATGCCCATGGCGCTGACAGACCGCGAAAGGCCGTACTACCCCCGCTTCCTGTTATGCGCGGAACAGCAGTCTGGCCTTCTTCTTTGCGGTGATGTTCTCGATCCATGGAAGTATTCCGCGCAGTTGCCGGACATGCTCATTAACGCCATGGACAAATCCAAACTGATGCCCAAGGAAATCTGGGTTCAGCAGGCCGAGTTGGTCGAGTTGCTGCGCCCCGTTCTGTCCAGGCTGAACATCCCGATTGCGCAGAAATCATCGCTGCGGATGATTGAGCGCGTCAAGGATTCGTTGGGGCCTTACCTGGACGGGATGACGATTGGTCGCTGAGCGCCTTCAGGAGAACAGCATGGACTTTCATAAGATCCGGCAGGAGCAATGAGACGCGGCGCTTGGGTAAGCGCCATAGGAGATGGTTCAGATGAACAAGCCGGAGACAGAAGCAATCTGGTCAGAGAAGGGAGCCACTCTTTCGGACAAATCTGCCCGTGAGGAATTTGGGCTTACACAAGGGGAAATCATTCAAGGCATCAAGCGGGGAGGGCTACAGGTCCGCGAAGGCTCCATGTACGGCAACCCCTGGCTGAGGTTGCTGCGAAGCGAAGTTGAGGCACTCGTGGATAAGAAATACGGCGGCAATTACCTCAAGGAGAAGGAGATTCGGAAAGAGTTGGCCCAGACCGAGAAAGAACTGAGAATGTTGAAGAGCAAGATGGCACGCCTGGAAAAGAGGAAGGCTGAACTGCTGGCGAGTCTTGACGAATGAAGAAGTCAGGCGCGTTGGCGCGGCGGGCCACATCATGACTGACGAGGAACATGAAGAGTTCCGGGAATGCAACGGGGCGGACAACCCCGTTCATGCAGCGGAAACTGTGCTCCTGCTTGAGCAGGCCGCGCGCGTCCGACAGGCCATCTTGTTCATGATTTTCGCCAATGCCTGCTCGTTGATGACCGCGCCGGGCGGCAGATGACCGATGATGGCGCAGTCATAGGCAGTTAGCACATGACATTTCGGTCGAATGCCTTATGTTAATTATCAGCGCTTTGTTAAAACAAGACGATGGCTCGTCGGGCCTTGTTTTAACGGACTGAAAGATGGCGAACTGATGGGGGGCTTATTATGCGTGCCGGGCACTACGTAAAACAAGGCCAAGGGGATTTTTCGTATCGCGCATTCATCCCAGAGCCGCTTCCGCCAGATCCGCCAGTCCAGATAGACGGCGAAATGGCTCGGTTGCTGTCGAGTGCCGAGCGCGCCTTGGGGAAACTGGATGGCGTGTCCATGATCCTCCCCAACCCCGATCTTTTCCTTGGCATGTACGTCCGCCAAGAGGCAGTACTAAGCTCCCAGATCGAAGGGACGCAGAGCACGCTGGAAGACGTGCTGCGCTTCGAGGCTGGCGAAAAAGGCCAGGACGAAATCAAAGACGTAGCAGAGGTCGTCAACTATGTCGCTGCCATGAACTACGGTCTGAACCGGCTCGGTAAACTTCCGTTGAGCCTGCGCCTGATCCGCGAGATCCACGAGAAACTGCTGACTGGGGTCCGTGGCGGCGAACGGACGCCAGGCGAGTTTAGGCGTAGCCAGAACTGGATCGGCCCCAAGGGTTGCACGCTGGCCAGGGCCGCATTCGTGCCGCCGCCAGTTCACGAGATGCAGCAGGCTCTCGACAACCTGGAGAAGTTCCTGCACGAACGAGATGTCCTGCCGCCTCTCATCCACTGCGGACTGGCGCACGCGCAGTTCGAGACGATTCACCCGTTCCTTGATGGCAATGGGCGCGTGGGTCGCCTGCTTATCACGTTTCTGCTGTGCGAGCAGAAGATTCTTAGCAGCCCGCTGCTGTACCTCAGCCTGTATCTGAAGACGCACCGGCAGGAGTACTACGACAGACTGATGGCCGTCCGTACTGACGGAAACTGGGAAAGCTGGCTGAAATTCTTCTTGCGCGGCGTCCAGGAAGTCAGCGCTTCGGCGACAGCCACGGCGAAGGCCATTATCGAGATCCGGGATCGGCACCGCACGTTGGTCAGCGCGAAGGCGGCGAATGCCGCTGCCAGCCTTAAGCTACTGGACTACATGTTCGAGCATCCCATGTTGACGGTTCGCATGGTTGAGCAGCACTTGGCCTGTGTCTACGCCACCGCCAACAATCTGGTCGGGCAGTTCGAGGCTTTGGGTCTGTTGAAGGAAATGACCGGGGGCCAACGAAACAGGCGCTACCGCTATGAGTCGTATCTTGCGTTGTTCGAGGCGCTCAATGCGGCAAAGGACACAGCGGACAGCGACGAGAAGGCCGGTAGCTGAGCCGGACCTGGTAGAGAACGTTGAGGGGAGGTTGGCGACGGGCGCAGCGCAAGCCGCTGAGCGCCTCAAGGAGAACATCATGGACTTTCATAAGATCTGGCAGGAGCAATGCGAAGCTGCGCTTGGCATCCAGGAGCGGTTTGGAAAGAAGAAGGCGATGGGCTATCTCATCGGCGAGAAGTTCTTGAACCATCTCAAAGCGGCGGAGACCTACAAGGACTTCGCTGGCGAGACCGCCGCCTTCGTTGCCGAAATCAGGTCCATCTTCCAGCCCTACGAGATCGCCGAATACTTCCAGACGGTCAGGCGGGTTGGTGCGCCGGGCCACATCATGACGGACGAGGAATATGAAGTATTCCGCCATGCGGATGCGGCGGACAACGTAGTGCAAGGAGCAGAGAACGTTCTTCTGCTTGAGCAGGCGAAGAAGCTGCTGCTGGACAAGTAGAAGTCCCGGCTTTGCGGATCAAGGGGTTTCCCGGCAGATTCCTTTTTGCTGGCGGATGGAACCAGATTCTTGACTACTGCCGTAGGCCCGTACCCCTCCCCGCCCCCGCCTAGTCAACCGTTTGACCTTTCGCCGCTGCTCTTAAGCGGAAGTACTTCATCCTCTTGCGGCGATTGACCAAGGCAGTTACACTGTACGGTGTACCAAGGAAGAAACAGGAAGCGGTTCTATGCTGATCGGCGAACTGAAGCCAAATGTCGCCATTCGTGGGCTGATCTTCCCGGAGCCAGTCCAGATACCCGTCTGGAAGCGGCGAACGCCGCTGGATCGAAGGCGTCCTGGCCAGAAGGAAATGATCGGGGTTCTGACGGCTGTAAGGCAAGGCTGGAACAGAGGTTGCAGTCAAGAGAAAATTATGAGTAGTACAATACTCATAATTTTCTCTGGCGCGCAAGGCCAATTGGGGTAAAGATTTATAAATGGAAGATAAGCCGTTAGAACCGCTCCTGAACCCATACAACCCTTGGTGGCGCAAGGAGACAGACTGGGAAGCCACTCTCCCCGATTACCAAAGGCCAATTGTGGCAGAAGTGCTCGCCGACCTGCGGGACTTGCGCCAAGTCGTTTCTGTGACCGGGCCACGCCGGGTCGGCAAGAGTACTGCGGTCAAGCAGGTTATCAGTCATCTGCTGCACGAGCAGAAGCTTGATCCGAGACGGATACTGTACTTCTCCTTTGATGATCCCGACGTATTTGCCTCGCCCGAAGCGCAGAAGGCCATCTTTGACCGGCTTGTCGAGAGGGCCAAAGGTCAGAAAGAGCCGTCGTTCTACTTCCTGGATGAAGTCCAGCGGTTGCCACGCTGGGAACTGTTCGTCAAGAAATACTATGACCTCAACACGCCCATCCGCTTTGTTGTTACCGGCTCGGCATCCTCGCCCATCTTCCGCAAGAGTCAGGAAAGTCTCCTGGGGCGCATTAAGGACCGGCATCTACTGCCATTCAGTTTCCGTGAATACTGCCAGTACCACTTGCGGGGGAGGCCGGAATTCGCACAAATCCTGGAAGCTCACCACCAACTACGGCCAGCTCTTTTGAGCGGCGATGGTCCTGCGGCACTGGCTTGCGCAACAAAACTGCATGAAGCATTGACGCCTTTCGCGGCTGAGGTCAATACCGCCGTTTTAGACTACTGCCGCGAAGGCGGATTTCCTGAAGTATGGCCGTTGACAGACCCCGTGCGCAAGATCGAGTACCTGATGGAGCAACAGGTCCGCAAAGTGCTGTACGAAGACTTGATGATGCTGACGCAGTATCGAAAGCCGGAGAACGTGTTGCGGTTCTTCGTGTACCTGCTGGCGCATCCGGGCATAGAACTGAATATCGGCAAGATTGCTCAGCAGGCTGGCGTTGACCGGCAGGTGGTCGAGGAGAACCTGCCTCGTCTGGAAATGACCGACTTGATCCTGCGCCTTCAGAAGTTCAGTCATCAGCCGTTGCGGGTACGACAGGGGAACATCAAGTGCTACCCGATTGATATGGCTCTGCGCAACGCCGTACTGAAGACCTGGGAGCCGCCAGATGCAACCACGATGGGCTACTTGGCTGAGAACATCGTGCTCCGTGAACTGGTGACCTGGCCGGAAAAGATAGAGGTCGCGTACTTCCGGGAACGCAACCGGGAAGTGGATTTTGTGCTAACCCACGGCGGCAACCATTACCTGCCCATTGAAGTGAAGCACCGCAACCGGGCGGACCAGGTGGCCAGCCTGAAACTTTTCATAGAACGCTACAAGCTGGATTTCGGTATCGTCATTACCCGCGATCAAACGGCGAAACTGGAGGACGTTCTTTTCCTGCCGCTACGGTATTTCTTGTTGGCCACGTGAAGGAATCATTCGTCGCGGAGATGAAACCGTGATAGGTTGATGGCCGGAGTAAGGGGCGAACCGTGGTCATGGGGGCTGTCCAAGGCGCGGAAACCGTCTTGCTGCTTGAGCAGGGGATGAAGCTGCTGCTGGACAAGTAGAAGCCCCGGCGCTGAGACAGAAGGTTCTCAAATGACAGCGACCAGTCTCAGTCCTGTACTCAACAACGAATCTGCCCCATGATTGCTTTTCTCTGCTGAAGCGCTGCCAGATGAAAGTAGAACCACCTGAGATCGCCTTTGGCGTTGAACGTCAGAGATGAATCCGCTGACGGTTCGGAATAGTCCGGCTCGACTGGTTCTAAGGCCGCATTCTGCCATTCGTCCTTGTCGTAGGCGAACTTGATGCCGGGAAATGCTTTCAGCCAAGGTCCATGGCTATTCTCAATCTGGCCCAGAGCCAGACATGCCTGCACCCTGTCCCGAATGGAATCAAACGCCACAGTCTGGCCAGTAAGATCACAGAAATGCCGGAAGATAACCTCAGCAGGCTTCATGAACTCGTCCGTATTGTTCCGGGTTATGAACTCTGCATCCTCCCTGGGCCGATACCGCCAGGTCGTCTGGGATTCATCAGGCAGGGTCGAAGCCATCCCATGTCCGATGGGAAAGGGCGAGCGAATCCCCGTCAATGGGACGTAGGTGCCATCCTTAACGAACTGGCAATCATGTACGTCGTTAACGCTGCCGTCATGAAGCCCAGCGAACCCTTGATGGCTCCAAGTATCGGCGTATGAGTGGGTGATGACGCCGAGCCGGATCAGGGTGGGCAGCCTTGATTCCGATGATTCATTCAGGACATCTGCCTTGGCGGCGGTCAACAGTTCCCCGGCCCAAGAACAGTCGGGCAGTACAACGCAATCGGCGGCGGACAGGGCGGGCTTCTTCTTCGGGACGAAATGGAAGGAAATATAAACCGCTCGGCGTGCTCCTCCGCGCAGGAATCCGTCCGTGGCCATTTCAAATGTGCTATGCGCAGTCTGAACTTGGTAAAAATCATCGCCCTGCTTTAGCGGCAGCGCGACCGGTGGCAGGTCGTTGATCGTCATGTACTGGTCTCCTTGGCCGTCATCTACGTACTGCGAGGCGTATGCGATTGTCTGCGCTTCGTCCTCCTCCAACCCTGCCGAGCGGGCCAGGGCTTTGATGCAATCATAGTGGAAGACAATGTTCATCTGCTGGCTCCTTGAATCTCAAACGCTGTAACTCTCCGTGGCGCTCTTGAAGCCGCCAGGTTCCGGTCATAGGTGGTCGCCAGCGACGCGACCGTGGCCCCGGCGGGAGCCATCACGGTGAGCGCCGGTCCGCTGACGACCCCGCCCTGCGGCGGCGTGCCCTCGATGACGCGGTACTCTTCGATGGCGTCGGGAGAGATGGTCGTGAGGGCTCCGCCCGGTCCCCCGCCCCCCCCACCAACTTTTTTTCTTCCCCGCGCTGATTCCCGGCTATCATGGTGCGTCCCGCCAGCCAAACCAAGGCACAGTTGAGAGCCAGGATTCAAAGCACTAAATCGTTTGCTCTCCTGCGCTTGCAGTCTTGAGAAACGTGATAGAAGATCATCGTGAAAGTTGGTGTACGCAACGGCATGTCGAGTTTGCGGACTGATGACGCAGACTCATTTATTAAGGAGGTAGCAGCGATGGCCAAGGGTAACAACGCCAAGAGGAAAGAAGTCAAGAAGCCCAAGAAAGATGCCAAGAAAGATGAGAAGAAGAAGTAGCTCATCGGTTCCGGATCAGAGTTCTGCATCGCCTTCATCGCCGCAAGGTTGCTGAAGGCGATTTTGTTGAAATACTGGCCTCATCGAGTTCTCACGGCTGGCTTATTAGCGGCGGATTGTAGGACAAGACGCCATAAGGGACGGGAAGCAGCCCTGCCAGGAATGCAAGCCGTAGACGCCCGGTAACGTAGCCCCGTTCAGGCGGCAGAGACGGTGCTGCTGCTTGAGCAGTCCGCGAAGCTGCTGTTGGACAAGCAGAAGCCCCGGCTTTGCGGATCAAGGGGTTCCCCGGCAGATTCCTTTTTGCTGGCGGATGGAACCAAATCGGTGACTACTGCCGTAGGCCCGTACCCCCCACCCCCACCAAGTTTTTTTCTTTCCCGCGCCGATTTCCGGCTATCATGGCGCGGCCCCCTGGACGGGAAGCAGCCCTACCAGGAGTACAAGCCGTAGATGTACCGGACGGTTCATCGGCGAATCTGACGACCAGACAGCAGAAGAGGAACGGATTCATGGCAAATGCCGATTATCCTGGTGAGCAGAGCATCCTGTCCAAGGCAGAAAGGCTCCTGGTAATACTGACCCATCATGCCACAGGGGGATCAGGGCCAGGGGATGAGGATGAATACCAAAGACTTCGCCGCGAACTGCTTTCAAGCCCGATTGCGAAAAGTCATGTGCCTCGCTTCGTAGCTACGTGCCGCAATATGGGGCAGTTCTGGGACTATATCCAGCCGAAGTACGCGCACTACCGGGAGCGACGTACATTCCTGCTATCCGAGTTTCAGCCCCTATTGTCCTCCGTAGAGCAGTTCAATACCTTTCCAGTTGACGAGGCAGCGGGCGAGCAGATCCATAGGTACGGTTGAGCAGATCGTCCGGAAGTTCAGCCCTTGGGGGCGGTTCGCGTTCCTGGGGTACAAGATCGCCCGGCAGGCGAGACGGGCCAACTGGATAGGCTGAGGCTCAACCGGGAAAAAGCGGGACAGGATTGGCACGGGCTAACAGTCAGCCCGCCATCTGGGCATTCCCGCGCCCCCTGCCTTTGGCTTTCATCTTCATTGCGGCAACTGAACAAGGCGGTTACACTGCGCGGTGTAGTCACTAAGGAGACAGGAAGCGGTCCTATGCTGATCGGTGAACTAAAACCAAACGTCGTCATTCGCGGGCCAATCTTCCCGGAACCCGTCCAGGTAATCGTCGTTATCCCTGTAGGCGATGCGGTCAAGCTCATTGGCAAGGGACTGAACTCCGGCAAGGTCCACGAGCCAGTTTTGAGTGTAGACCAGTTGGCGCAGCTTGAGGCGACGCCGGAGAAGGAGCTGTTCGACGGCGACCCCCAGAAATTCCGCTTGGGCATCGAGGCCATGCGCCTGGCGCTGGCCTTCGAGTACGACCCGTACTTCTCGCTCTCAATCGCCCGTGTTGATCCGCTGCCCCACCAGCTTGAAGCCGTCTACGAGTACTTCATGAAGCTGCCCCGCGTCCGGTTTCTGCTCGCCGACGATCCTGGCGCGGGCAAGACCATCATGGCTGGTTTGCTCATCAAGGAACTGAAAATCAGGGGCCTGGTCAAGCGGACGCTGATCGTTACCCCGGCCAACCTGTCGTTCCAATGGCAGCGCGAAATGAAGGACAAGTTCCGCGAGCAATTCGAGGTCATCCGCAGCGATGTCCTGCGCGCCAACTACGGCTCGAACCCCTGGCAGGAAAGAAACCAGGTCATTACGTCCGTCTCCTGGGTCTCGCGTATCGAGGATGCCAAGGAAAGCCTGTTGCGCAGCCATTGGGATCTCATCATTGTTGACGAAGCCCATAAAATGTCCGCCTATGCAGAGGACAAGAAGACGCTGGCGTACCAGCTTGGCGAATCGCTGTCGCAGATGACCGACCACTACCTGCTGATGACGGCGACGCCGCACAAGGGCGACCCGGAAAACTTCTGTCTTTTCCTGCGGCTTCTCGACGCCGATGTTTACGGCGATGTTCAAAGCCTTGAAGACGCGATGCAGCGGAACAGCGCGCCGTTCTACCTGCGGCGGACAAAGGAAGCGCTCGTTTCCTTCCCTGACCCGCAAACCGGCAAGTGCAAGGCGCTCTTTACCAAGCGCAACGTGCAGACGACAGAGTTCCAGATGAACGACGACGAACTGGACTTCTACGACGCGCTGACACGCTACGTTGAAGACCAGTCCATCAAGGCGGCGCAGGACGATTCCGCACGTGGCCGCGCCCTTAGCTTTACGATGGCGATGCTCCAGCGCCGCTTCGCTTCCAGCATCTACGCCGTTCCCCCAATGGGCGGAAGGTGGCAATACACGTGGAACGCAGCGACAAATTCAGCCTTTCCTCAATCGCCAAGTCTCCGGTGGTGCTTCGGTCAAGGCGGACCCCGGCTGGCATCGCTCGTTGCGGCATGTGACTTAACGAGGCGGTGGAGTTCCCGCCGCCGCCGTTGCCAGGCTTGGAGAACATGATTGCGCCTCTCAACGACTCGCACGCTCTGGCCGAATGGGGCCGTTGTTGCGATAATTGCTGCGGGAGCCTGTGGCGCAAGGTGCTTTACGGAAAGTTATTCCTCTACGCAGTCAGCATGCCATCGGGCGTGTTGGCCACGGCATCCCTGCGCAAGACGAGCGGGGGTTGGGCACTGGGGGATCTGAAGGAGGCGCGCAACAGGGAGCCGCGGCTGGAATTGAAACAGGTGGTGCGGGAGTGGATCAACCATGTTTTCGGGGGGGGGAAGAGAGAGGGAAGAACCGATGAACATGATGATGCGCCGGGCATTGGCCAATTGCCCGGAACTCGATCTCAGGCGACCTGCTCAGCAAAGGCGTCCGATGCTACAAATCGTTCCACCTGTTAGCCCAACTTCCGCAGTTATTCTTGTAAGTCCTTTAGAATTGGGCTTCGGAGTCAAAAGTCTTCACTACACGGCTTCAAAAACTTGTGGGGCCAGGAAGGTCTTGAGTTGGCGCGGCAGGG
>JBEKKG010000458.1:0-6220 GCA_050010835.1 Planctomycetota bacterium | reverse complement strand
CCCGATTCATCGGGATTCGATTTTCGATTGCACCACCGGACGTGCCAAAATCGAAAATCGAAAATTGAAAATCGAAAATTCATTCCCTGCACCCTCTGTGGTTGGAAATGCGCGCTAAATCAGCCCGCGGTCCGTAAGCTCGGCTTTCACGTAGGCGTAGACTATCGGGGCCATGATCAGGCCCGGTATGCCGAAGGCCACCTCGAAACACAGGAGGGCCGCCAGGATCTCCCAGGCCGAGGCGCGGATGTGCACGCCCACAATCTTGGCATTGAGGAAGTACTGCAGCTTGTGGATGACCACCAGAAAGACCAGCGAAGCAACGGCGGCCGGCCCCGAAACGTCGAGTGCCATTATCACTATGGCGGTGTTCGAAATCAGGTTCCCCACGATTGGGATCAGCCCGACTATGAACGTAAAGACGACGAGGGTCTTGCGCATCGGCAACTCCACGTCGAACAGCGGCAGGGCGACGAACAGGAAGACGGCCGTCGTGGCCGTGTTCACCGCGGAGATTTTCACCTGTGCGAAGACGACTTTCTCGAAAGCCACTTCCAGCCTGCGCAGGCGCTCGAACAGCGCCACTGCCAGGGGCGCCTCGGCGCGCCGGGTCTCAAAGGCAGCCATGGCCCCGATGACGATCCCGAGCAGGACATTCACGAGCATGCGCCCCACTTCCATGCCGAGTGCCTGGGAATGCGTGCGCAAGCCCTCGGCCAGGGCGTCTTTCGATCCCTTGGCGACCGGCAGCCAGCTCGCTAAACCGTATCTTTCCAGAATGCCTTCAACGACCTTCTCCATCTTGTCGAGCAGCCCCGGCAGGTCCCCAAGCTGCCCCTTGACGAAGCCAATGAGCAGCACCGTCACCCCGGCCGCCAGTCCGACGATGACCAGGACTATCAGCGACACGGCTACGATCTTGGCGCCCTTATGCGAAAGCATCTTCCCCGACATTTGCGCCGCCATGGCATGGATGAGCGAGTACACGAACAGCCCCGCCACCAGCGCCGGGACGAGCTTGAAGCAGAGGACGAACAGCAGGCCCGCCGCCATCAGGATCCAGGCGCTCTTATCAGGGCCGGTCGCCGCGGGAACCACTTGGTGCTCAGCCGCGCCGCTGCTGTTGGACAGAGGCGGCGCCTCGGTGCTGGGGGGTGGCGCAGAGGTAATCCTTGAATCATCCATAGATGGCAGCTCAACAACCTGAGGGTAGGATACGACGCAGGGGCGTGGGTGCGCAAGTCCATATATACTGCGCGTCCCAATACGGGTGCATGTCAGTAAATGTACCGCGGGCGTCCCGCCCGCTCGTGACAGGCTGGCAGAATGCGAGGGCGAAGGCGGGCGGGACGCCCGCGGTACGCTCTGGCTCGTGCATTTACTGACATACACCCTCCCAATAGTGGCGATGCAATGCACAAATTGCTTGAATTCGGCGGGATACGCGCTTATAAAGTCCGCGATGGCCGACAAGTCTCCTGGCGATGCTGTCAGTTCCTCCAAAAGCCGGACCAACGGATGGGATGTTGCTCTGGCGTTTGTCAACGGCATCTTCCGGCTCGCAGACAGGAATAGATTGTGGCCGCTGGTGGCTATTCTGGGGTTCGTGGTCTTGGGAGTGGCGGTTTGGCATTTTCCGCAGGACAAGTTGCCAGATCTTTTTGACAAGATATTGAGAGCATTCATTGACTGGCAACTGGCCGGTTGGGTCTTTGGTTTCATCGCGGTTGCGGCATTCGGCCTTCTGTACCTGCGCATGCGAAGGCGTTTAGACCAGGCGGCTGCCAGAAATGCAGAACTCGAGGAAAAACTGATGGGGGGAAACCGTCCTTCGTCCAGTGGAAGGGAGAAAAAGCGATGATACCAGGCCTGTGTGTTCTCACGGTGACTGCAATCTTGGCGGGCTTGGCATTCTGGTGCCTGAAAGTCGCGTTTCTCTGCGAGGTGCGTAATGACGTGTACCGATGCCGGGAAAGAGTCTACGATCTCGTTATTGATGGCAAAGCAACCTTGGAAGAGGAGCCCGTTAGAGAATTCACGCAGTTTCTGCACAACATTATCAACGCACTGGACGATTTTTCTCTGGTGGAATTCGCCATTGCCTTTGCACGCAGCCGGGACCAGAGGAAAGACCGCATCTCGTTCATAGATGACGAACGCTTGCGGCCGATCGCCATAGAGGCGTGCGATGCTGTGATCATGGGTCTAATACACTCCAGCATCCTCCTCAAGTTTGCCGTTATGCTCCTCTATCTGTTTGGATGGGTGTACAAACCCATTCAACGTTACACTGAATGGCGCCGGGAACAGGCTGTTAATCTCCTCCTGCACGGGGCCATTAAGGCATAATCGGCCACGCAAGAGTCAGGAGGCAAGAGGGGAACTGCGGACGATGAACCCAGAATACTTCGTCGGTTGGGGCACCCTCTCGCTGATCAACGCCGGCCTGGCCCAAGCCAAGGGGCGCAGCGGTTTCCTGTGGTGGTTGTTTTCGCTGTTCCTTGGCCCCATCGCCACTTTCCTCATCGTGGTGCTGCCCGAGGTTTAGTCCGAAACACAGTGACAACTCTCCGGTGCTGACGCTATAATACCGGCGTGTACGTTCTGACCATAGCCCTGCGCCACTTGCGCGCGCGCAGCATCACCTGGGTGGCCACGGCGCTCATTGCCGTGAGCGTGTGGCTGTATCTGCTCGTCATCTCCGTGCTCGAGGGTTTCAAAGAGCACTACATGGACAAGCTCCAGAGCATCCATGCGCACATCACGGTCAGCGTGGGTGAATTCGCCTGGGGCATTCAGAAGCCCGAAGAATGGGCCGCGGCCGTGGCCCAGGCCGCTCCGGGGATCAGAGGCGTCACGATTGGCCTGGAGTCTCCGGCTATGGCCATTTTCGACACCGCCCGCACGGTCGGGACTATGCGCGGCGTGGATCTGGAGCCTGAGCTGCGGACGGGGCGGCTGAAGGAACTCTTGCGGCCCCTGCAACTGCGCGAAACCCTGCACGAGTTCGGACTGCACGAGCGGGGCGGGCCGAAGCCGCTGCCTGGCTGTATCGTGGGTGGAGCGTGGCGCAAAGCCTACCGCCTGCGCGTGGGCGACCAGGTGACTTTTCTTCTCTCGGACGAGGACGGCCAGCCGCGTTCGCAGCCGTTCTACATTCTCGGCTTCTTTGAGGGCAAAAACCCCTATCTGGAAACAGGGGCTTACGTGGGCCGCAAGACCTTGGCAAAGATGCTCCATGTCGAGGGCATGGCCAAGACGCTCTTCGTCTGGCTGGAAGATCCCAACCGCCCGGACCTCCAGGCCGTGCAGAGCAAGATCCAGGACCTTATGGCCGAAATCCTGAGGCGCGATGACCCCAAGCACGTCGAGGCGTTGGAAGTGGAAACGTGGCAGCAGAAAGACAATGAATTCTACAAGGCCATCACGCGCGAGAACGTGATCATGCGCTTCATCATGGGTGTGTTCCTCGCGCTGCTGGCCTTCATCATCTACCTGATCTTCGGGCGGCTGGTGGCGGAGAAAGTGCGGGACATCGGGGCGTTGCGCGCTCTGGGCGCCACGCGTCTGGGCGTCTGCGGGTGCTTCCTGGCACAGGGGCTGCTGGTCGGCTTGGCGGGGCTGGCGCTGGGCCTGCTCATCTCCTTCTTCTTCATACGGAACGTCAACCCCATCGCGCGTTGGTTCGGCCTGGATCTGTTCCCCACTGAATCCTTCGGCGTGGACAAGATCCCCGCCGTCACGCTGCCCTACGACGTGACGCTCATCTCCTGCCTGACCGTTGTGGCCGCGGTGCTCGGCGCACTGCTGCCCGCCTGGTGGGCGGCGCGACTGGACCCCGTGGAGTGCCTGCGCCATGAGTGACCAGAAGCCGGAGACCGGAGAGCCGGGGCCACGTAGCGCAGGTTTCCAACCTGCTGTATCGCCGACTTTCAGTCGGCAGGGCGTGGATACCGCGGGGCGGCGCCAGGAGCAAAAGACGGTCTGCGGGCTGGAAGCCCGCGATACAGCAGACTGGAAGTCTGCGCTACGCCCCCGTGGAGTGCCTGCGCCATGAGTGACCAGAAGCCAGAGAGCGGGCAGCCTGCGCCACCCGCGGTCCTGCGGGCCGACGGCCTGCAACGCTGCTTCGTGGACGGCGAACGGACGCTCGAGGTCTTGAAAGGCGCCAGCCTGGACCTGTGCGCGGGGGAGGTGCTCGCACTGGTGGGGCGGAGCGGCAGCGGCAAGAGCACCCTGCTCCATCTCCTGGGCCTGCTCGACAGGCCCAACGGCGGCGAAGTCCTGATTGACGGCACGCCCGCGGGCTCCTTGAGCGAAACGGACCGCGCCTACCTGCGCAACCGGCGCATCGGTTTTGTCTTCCAGCATTACTTCCTGCTGCCGGAATTCAGCGTGCTGGAGAACGTCCTGCTGGCCGCCCAAGTGGGCTTCAGTCCCTGGCACTGGCTGGCGCTGCGGCGGGGTTTCGCACAGCGGGCGGCGGAACTGCTGGCCCAGACGGGCCTCGAGCCGCACTCCCGGCAGCGCCCCGCGACGCTGTCCGGCGGGGAACGGCAGCGCGTGGCCCTGGCCCGCGCGCTGCTCCTCCAGCCCAAGATACTTTTGTGCGATGAACCCACCGGCAACCTTGACCCGGACACGGCGGGGCATATCATGGACCTGGTTTTTGAGTTGAGCCGCAGGGAGGGCACGGCGGTGCTGGTGGTCACTCACGACCGCGCCATCTCCGAACGTGCGGACCAGGTGCTGCGGCTCGAACACGGGTTGCTCAGCCCCGGGAAACAGGGGGCGGAAAGGAAACCACAGACGGGCGGGGATCACCAACCTGTGCGTTGATCCGCGCTCTTCTCCGGGTTTTAGAGATTCGGCATGCTGCAGCTTCGCGTCAGGAATGGCAAACAGAAAGGGAAAGTGATCCTCCTGCAAGAGGCGCAGCGGGTCGTGATCGGACGCGAAGCCGGCTGCGGCCTGCAAGTCACGGACCAGGGCGTCTCGCGCGAGCACGCCGAGATCTTCCGCGTCGGCGAGATGATCTTCATCCGCGACCTGAAGAGCCGCAACGGCTCGTTCGTCAATGGCGGGAAGATCGCCGAGGAACTGTTGCGCGAGGGCGACGTCGTCCGCGTGGGCAACACCGAACTGGTCTTTGAAAGCGGCAGCAAGGCGCGCGACCAGGATCTGAAATACGAGGAAGAAGACACCTTCAAGACTTCGCTGGAGCTGAAGCCCGGCGACCTGTACGTCCTGGATGCCGGCACGGGAGGGCGCGGGGCCGAGCTCTTCCGGGCGGTCTGCGAGGCCACGCAGATCGTGCAGAGCGAGCGGGACGAGAAGAAGCTCTTCGAGCGCCTGCTGGACCTGATCCAGCAACAGATTCCCGCCGATGACGTCTATCTCTTCCTGCGCGATGAAGCCACCGGCTCCGTCACGCCCCGGGCCCTGCGGCAAAAGGTGGCGCGCGCCAGCGTGCCCATCTCCCGCTCCATCCTGCGGCGCGTCATCAGCCAGTCGCGGGCGATCCTGACCGGCGACGCCATGCAGGACGACCGCTTCAAATCCGACGACTCCATCCTCGTGCATCAGATTCGCGCCGTGCTCTGCGTCCCCATCCGCAAGACCAACGGGCCGGCTATGGGCGCCATCTATGCCGTCAACACCAGCCTCTCGGACACCTTTGAGCAGAGCGACCTGCAGTTGCTGAGCGCCATGGGGGCGCAACTGGCCCCGGCCCTCGAAAACCTCTACTCCAGCCGCGGCCGGCGGCGCATGTTCCTGGGCACCATCGGGCGTTTGCTCTCCTTGCTCGAGGGCCTCAAGCCCGGCCAGGCGGGCCACGGCGAGCGGGTCAGCTCTTACGCCGCGGCCATAGCCTCCGAGATGGGCCTGTCTGACAGGCAAGTGCTCTCCGCGGCGCTCGCCGGCCTGCTCCACGACATCGGCAAGGCCCCCGCGGTCTCGGGGCTTTCCGCATCCGCCAGCGAACGCAGCACGGGTGTGGCGCACATCCTGGCCGGGATCGAATTCCTGAAGGGCGTGCCCGGACTGGAGGACGTGCTCACGGCCATCATGGCCCACCATGAACACTTCAACGGCAGCGGCGTCCCGCAGCAGCTCAAGGACACCGCCATCCCCCTGATTGGCAGCATCGTGGCCGTGGCCAGCAAGTTCGACAAGCTGCTGACGCCCGCGGGCCAGGCGCACCCGCCCGCGGAGCCGG
>JBEKKG010000457.1:0-6235 GCA_050010835.1 Planctomycetota bacterium | reverse complement strand
CCAGACTTTCGCGGGCAATACTTACACCGGCGCCAACGCCGTCGAGGAGCACGGCCGTTTCCGCCGTATCGCCGAGAAGACGGTTGAGGCGAAGGACATCCCGGACAACCTGCCCACACTGCCGCCCACGCCCGCGCGGCAGGAGCGCAAGGTATTCGAAGTGCCCGCGGGCGCGGCCGGGGAGCAGGTCCAGGGCGCGATTGACGAGGCCGCAAAACTGGCCGGCCAGCGTCCCGTGGTACACCTGCCGATGGGCAGCTACAAGATAACGAAGACACTGGTGGTCCCGCGCGCTTGCGACGTGCAGCTTGTCGGGGACGGCGCCGGCGAGACTGCCACGCGGCTGGACTGGAGCGGCCCGGCCGGCGGCGTGGTGCTGCGCTTGGAAGGGCCCAGCCGCGCGGCCCTGCGCGACTTCTATATCCACGCCCCTAACGCCCGCGGCCTGCTGGTTGAAGACGCGGACCAGCCCGGCGGCCGGATCTTCGCCGATCAGCTCAACGCCTCCGGCCCCTCTCAGAAGCAGGAACCTCCCTCCGCCGCCGTGCGCGTGGAAGGGTTGGCGCAGACCGACGTGTTGCTGCGCGCCCTCCAAGGCAGCGGCAACGGCGGCGCGTGGGTCGAGGTCAACGGCGGCGCCGCAGCCGCCGCGGCCACAAACCAAATCTCGGTCTTCACCGGCGCCACCGGTTCGGCAGCCGGCCAGTACAACGTGCGGCGCGGAGGGCGGCTGGTCGTGCGCGGCGTCTATCACGAAAAAAGTTCCGCTTCGCTCAACGGCCTGCATCTGACCGACAACGGCACGCTCTGCATTGACACCACGCGCTTCTCTTACGCCACCTCCCGCGAGGCGCCCACGGTCGCCGCGGACAACTTTCGCGGCTTGTTCACGCTCGCAACCTGCATGTTGCTGCCCGTCGAGACCAAGGAGACCTGCCGCTTCGAGCTGCGCGGTGACGGCAGCGGCGCCAGCGTGCTGGTCTTGAACTGCCAATTCTGGGTGAACCTGCCCGGCACCAGCGCGGATACGGTCTGGCTAAATAAAGCTCAGCCGCCCGCGAGCGGCGGACTGCTCGGCTGCAACATCAACACCGGCAACAAGGAAGCCGCGCCCAAAGGTTTCGAGTTCCTGGCCAACATCGGCGAGGACCCTGACCCGGCCAAATCGCGTTCCGGCGCCGGGCCGCTCGAAGACCGCGGCAAAGTGGGCGATGAGACGGTGCTCAAGCACCTCGCGCCCTTGCGCGAAGCGCGTGTCTGGCTGCCCGAGGCCCGGCCCGCCGGGGCGACGGACGTGCTGATCCAGCGCGTCATGACCAGCGGCGGGAAAGATGCGACGGTCGAGTTCCGTGCGGGAGGAGGGGAAGCCAAGTGACGGCAACGGCAACAGAATTGAAAATTGCAAATTGAAAATTGAAAATTGGTAACTGTTCAGTCCGAGCCGCGACCGTAAGGGAGCGGCTCTATCAGTCCATATCGTCCATTTCGTCCATATCGTCCATATCGTCCATAATTGGAAGTTCAAACCTTCTCCAACACCACCAGCATCCGCAGGCCCGTCAACCAGTCCGCCAAGGGGCGCAGCAGCGCGTTTTCCAGCCTCAGGCACGTCTTAAACCCAAAGTGCGGAATAACACTGCGGTAGTTGAAACCTCCGGTAAGCGGGTAGAGCAGAAAACCGAACTTGTGCGCCGAGAGCAGCCGTAGTTGCGGCACGGCGGCGAGGGTCCGCGCACGCTCTTTCCAAAAAAGGACCTCCGGAATGGCCATGTTGGCGAACGTATGCCCCGGGTCAGGTTCAGGCGGCGTCCCATCCAAACCGAAAAGGTCCCAGCGGGTGTCAAGGCGCTCATGGTGCAGGCTGTAGATCAGGCGCGCCCAAGGCGTCACGGCCGGCTCGCACAGGACTAGCCGTCCCCCGGGTTGCAGCGCCGTGGCGGCCTGCCGCAGGAAGTGCAGTGGCCGTTGCAGATGATGAAGCACATCGAAGGCCACGATGTTCCCCGCCTCCTTCTCGGCGAAGGGCAGGTCCTGCGCATCCACGACCCGGTCTATCCAGGGGCCGCTCTTGAACACGTCGGTCGCAATGCACTCGGGATAGTAGGCCTTGAAATTGCCGCATCCCGAACCCACCTCGATGACCGGCTTCAGCGGCGCCAGGACGGCGACAAGCTGCGCATACCAGTGCTGGTACAGTTCGCGCAGCACCGCTTTGCGCTGCCACGCCTCGCGCTGCAAGCTGATCTCTTGCAGATAATCGCTAAAGGGGGCCTTGGCCATGGGCTACGGGTTATAGGGGGCTGAGGCCCGAAAACAACCGGCAATCCCCGCGGGCTTGCACGCTGGACTTCCCGCCGCAATTCCCTACACTTACGAACATGATCATCTCGCGAAGTCCGCTGCGCATCTGTCTGGGTGGCGGAGGCACCGACTTGCCTTCGTATTACCGTGAACATACGGGGTTTGTGATCGCCGCGGCAATTGACAAGTACGTCTACATTACGCTGCACCACACCTTCCAGAACGAGTTGATCGTCAAGTACTCGAAGATGGAGCGTGTGCATTCGGTTGACGAAATCCAGCACCCCATCATCCGCGAGGCCCTGCGGCTGGCCGGCCTCACCACCCCGTGTCTGGAGATCACCAGCCTGGCTGACATCCCGGCGGGCACGGGGCTGGGGTCGTCGGGCAGTTTCACCACGGCGCTGCTGGAGGCCTTGCACCGGCTCAACCGCAACCTGGTGCAGCCGAACGAACTCGCCGAGCAGGCCTGCAAGATCGAGATTGACATTCTGAAGGAACCGGTGGGCAAACAGGACCAGTACATCGCCGCGTACGGCGGCTTGACCTGCTTCCGGTTCCTGCCCGACGGCAGAGTTGAGGCCTGGCCGCTCAAGATTTCGCAGGAGACGCTCTACAACCTCGAGGATAACCTGCTGCTGTTCTTCACAGGTTTCTCGCGCTCAGCGGCAACGGTGCTCAAGGAACAGGACGATAAGAGCAAGCAGCACGACAAGACCATGCTCGACAACCTGCATTTCATCAAGGAGCTTGGCTTGCAGAGCAAGGATGCCTTGGAAGCCGGCGACTTGCCGAAGTTTGCCGCGCTGATGAACGTCCACTGGGAGCACAAGAAGAAACGCTCCGGCAACATGAGCAACCCGCAGATTGACCAATGGTACGACGTGGCCTTGCGTAACGGCGCGCTGGGCGGAAAACTCATTGGCGCCGGCGGCGGCGGTTTCCTGATGTTCTATGCGAACGACAAAGTCCGCCTCAGGCGTGCCATGCGCGAACAAGGTTTGCTGGAGGTGCGTTTTCGCTTTGATCTCGAGGGATCCAAGATCATCGCGCAGTCTTGAACCGCAATCGAAAACCTGATCATGCGCTTGCTCCTTTACTCAGCGGGCAGTCCCGCCCAAGACTTGGCCCTCGAAGAGGCCATACAGACCACGGTTGAGGAAGGCCTGAGCACCAACACGTGGCGCTTGTGGCAGGCTGCCGTCCCGTGCGTGGTGCTGGGCACTGGTTTGGAAGCGGCCAGGGAGGCCGCTCTCGACGCCGCCCGCGCCGAAGGCTTGCCCGTGCTGCGGCGGCATTCCGGCGGTGGCGCGGTAGTGATAGGGCCAGGCGTGCTCAACTATTCGGCCTTCTACCAGCTCAAAGACCTGCCCGGCTCGGAAACCATTCGCGGGGCGATGTCCGCCTCGCTGAAGCCTGTGCTCGCACTCCTGGCCGCCTGGGGCCTGCCCGCCTGCGAAATGGGGCTTTCGGATCTGGCCGTCGCCCGTGCCGATGGCCTCCTGCGCAAGATCGCAGGCAACGCCCAGGCCCGCAAAAGGCACAGCGTCCTGGTCCACGGTTCGCTCCTCGCCGACCCGGACCTGGAGCGCATCGCGCGGGTGTTGCGCTTTCCTTCCGCCGCGCCGGAGTACCGCGCGGGACGCAGCCACAGCGCTTTTCTGACCAGCCTGCGGGAGCAAGGCGCACCGTACGACCTCGGTTCTTTCGTCGCTGCACTGGCCCGCGCGCTCGAACACCCCGCCAGCCCTGAAGAGGCGCCGAGTGCCGAGGAACAACGGCGTGCAGCGAAGTTGCTGGCGGAGAAATATGGGACGGCGGAGTGGAACTTCAGACGGTGATTTGCCACAGAGGACACAGAGAACACAGAGGAGGACAGAAACCGGATGGTTCAGCGTGTGTCAGCAATCCAAAATCCAAAATCATTTCTCTGTGTTCTCTGTGCCCTCTGTGGCAAGGAGCAGTTGTTTCGCCAAGACCGCGGCCACCGCATCCACCAGCTTGGCGGCGCCGTGGCGGACCGGATCGCACGCCGGCAGTCCCGTCGTGGATTCGGCCTCGCGGGCCGCACGCTCGGCCTCGGCGTCATTCATGCCCACGGTGTTCAGGCTGACCGCCAGCACTCTGGCCGGAAACACAGGCGCGGTAAGGTCCTCAACCAGCCGGATCGCCTGCGGCAGCGGCGGAATGGCGAACTGCTCGTAATGGCTCATCCTGCTGCGCAGCGCCGCATGGGCGAAGATCATGCCGTGGGGCATGGCGCCGTGCAGCATGCTCACCGTCACGGCGCTGTAGGCCGGATGGTAGACGCTGCCCTGGCCTTCGATCACCACCACCTGACGTTTGCGCCGCTCCCAGCAGAGCTGCTCCATAGCGCCATTGACGTAATCGCTCATCACATGGTCCACGGCCATCCCTGAACCGGCAATCATAATGCCCGTCTGCCCAGTGGCGATGAACTCGCTGTCCCAGCCGCGCTCGCGCAGCCCGCGGTCCACTTCCAAGGCGGTGACCATCTTGCCGACGCTGCAATCCGAGCCAACCACGGCAATGCGGCGCTGTTTCAGGCCGCGCAACTTGTCCAGCGCCACGCCAAGGCCGGGCGGCGGAACACGCACATCGTTGAGGCGCACTTTCTTCTTCCGAGCGCACTCAGCGAGTTCCGCATCGTCGTTGAACGCATAGTGCAGGCCGTTGACAATGTCCAGCCCTGCGCCGATGGCCTCCAACACAATCTTGCGCCACGGCGCGGGCAACTGTCCGCCCACCGGCGCGATGCCGATGACCAGTTGCGTAGGCCGGTTTCCCAGTTTCATCCCGGCGCTCACCGACCCGACGATAGGAATGCCTTGGCCCACGCCAATGAACTCTTCGAGCGGCTTGCCGCTCCGCGCGGCTTTGGAATCCAGCACGCAGGCCACTTCGGCGGGGCGGTAGCGGATGAGCGCCGTGGCGGTCTTCGACGAGAAAACGCCGAGCTTGCCCTCCGTAAGGATCATCATGCGGCGGCGGGAACGTCTTGCAGTCATGGGGACCTCACAATCCTCGAGTTGAGTCCATTGTATTGAGTGTGGGGCCGTTGTCCACCGTAGCGCAGGCTTCCAGCCTGCTCGGTGCAGGCAAGATGCCTGCACCACAAGAGCAAGTGCCTCAAGATTGTGGTGCTGGCGTCCCGCCTGCGCCAAGTCGAAGTGCAGGCAAGATGCCTGCACCACAAATGTGGAGTTGAACCCAGCGCCCTCAAAGCGTATGGATTACATGGTTGCCAGAGACGAGTGGGTTGGAAGCGGAAAGGAGCGAGAGCATGGCGGGCGAGGGTGGCGGCGGGCAGACCAAGGCGGCTGAGGCATTGAGGATCGGCATCTGCGGGCTGGGGCGCGCGGGTTGGGGCATGATTCGGCAGGAGGTCAAGGACTTGCCCCAGATTCGCATTGTGGCAGGCTGCGACGTGCTGAAGGCGCGCGCGGAGAAACTGGCGGCGGCGCACGGCGCAGCGGCTTACAGCGACTTCAAGGAGTTCCTCAAAGACCCCAACACGGAGTTGGTGGTCATCGCCACGCGCTCGATTGACCACGGCCCCATGACCATCGAAGCGCTCAACGCCGGCAAGAACGTGCTGGTCGAGAAGCCTATGGCCATGAACGCCAAGGAAGCCGGCCGCATGATTGCCACCGCCAAAAAGTGCGGGCGCATCCTGCTGGTGCGCCATAACCGGCGCTTCGACCCGGAGTTTCTGCAAGCGAAGGAACTCATCGCCGGCGGGAAGCTCGGCGACGTCTTCCTTATCCGCCTGCGGCAGCTCGGCTATCAGCGCCGCAACGACTGGCAGACGCTGAAGCAGTACGGCGGCGGCCTGCTCTTCAACTGGGGGCCGCACCTGGTGGATTGCGGCATGCGGCTGCTCGGCAGCCCGGCGGCCAAAGCCGGATTCAAA
>JBEKKG010000456.1:0-6267 GCA_050010835.1 Planctomycetota bacterium | reverse complement strand
GAATTCGCGGTCGCTTTCGATGGCCACCACGCGGGCGTGGGCCAGCCGGTGTACGCCATAGGTCTTGAACTCGACGCCTTTCTTGAAGTCTATCAGGTAGAACTCGACTTCCTTCGGGCTGTACCACAGGCTGGCATTGGTGATGATGACGTGAAACAGGTTCGATTTGCCCGAGCCGGTTTTGCCGGCTATCAGCGCGTGCTGCGAAACGTTCTTGCCCAATTCCAGGTACTGCAGGCGGTCGGCGCCGGACTTGCCGAGGGGCAGACGGATGCTGGTTATAGAACTCTGGCTCCAGTACTCTTCCACCTTGGGCGCGGCAGACTCGAAGGGCACCTGCACGCGCATGGCTTCGGAGCATTGTTTGCCGATGTTGTTGACCAGCACATCCAGGTGCTCGGAGGATGGAGGCTCCGCGCTGGAGAACGCGCCGCGGTTGAGGGCTTCGTCCAGCACTACGAACCCCTCCTCGTCTTCGGCGATCAGGCAGCCATTCCGCCTGAAATGCGTATCGTCCAGGCTCGCGGGCAGCGCCTGCCGGGCATCGTGCAGAATCAGCGTGTAGACGCCGCACTTTACGCCACTGGTGATAATGCTGGCCAGGCGCTCAATCGCCAGCTCGCTGAAGCCGGTTGGGAAATCGGCAATGACCAGGAAGCGGTAAGGCTCGGCCAGTTGGCCCGCCTCCCGGTTATATTCGTCAATCGTCTTGTAGCGGTTGCGCAGGTACTTCTGAATGACCTTCTCCAAGTGCTGGGACAGTTCCGACAAGCGGGCCTCGATGTGGGGCGTCTCACACCAGATCCGCCCGCCCACCAGGGATTCGTCATAGTCCGCCAGATGCATCAGCGCGGAGAAACTCTGGCCGAGGCCGACAGGGTCGAGGATGGTAAGCTTCGCCTTGGAGGGCGGGCAGGAATAGAGCAGCCGCAGGACCGCGCCAAAAAGTGTCTGCATTGCCTGCTCGCGCCGCGCCAGTTTGGCGCGCACGCAGAGCGAGCCCTCCAGCGGGAAGGTGAGCATGACCGGCAACTCCAGAACGGCGTCCGGAGGGATCGTGAACTTGCCCTCGGCGTCGCATTCCGGGACGAGCCCTCGCAGATTCACCCGCACCTCGCCGATGCAGACCTCAGTGCGAAAAGCCGCAGGCAGAGTGCAGCCGTGCTCCGCCAACTGGCGCCAGGGCGGCTGCTCGCGCCGCGCCTGCTCCAGCGTCTCCTTTGCGAAAACGCCGCACTCCGCCAGAATGCGGCCCCACTGTGCCGCCAGCCGCGCATGTTCTTTGTCCCGCCCTTCTTCGATCTCGCGTTTCCGGGCGGCGTACTGGGCGCGGCGTTGCTCCAGGGCTTCTTCGTTTTGCGCGCGCAAACGGGCGGCGGTCTCTTCGGCCTGCTTCCCCACCGGAATCAGCTCGGCATTCTTGTCGCGTGCGGACTTGGCGATCAGCTTGTCGCGGCAAGCCTGGAGCCGCTCGGTGATCTCCGCGACCAGCCCCTCCTTCTCCTCGGTCTGGCGCTCCACCTCCGAGTCCACCTCGAAAACCTGCTCGCCGCGCGCGGCGTCGAGGCCGCTGATGGCCTGCGTCAGGCCGCGCTCCAGCACTTGTGTTTGCCGCTCCAGCAGCGCGCCGACCAGGTTCAGGTTGCGGCACAGGTCCATCCCTACGGCGTAAACCCTTTCCCTGGCAGCGACAAAGATCGCACAGATCACGGCCATGCAGACGGCCAGGCTGACGGCAATGAGCAGCACGCCCCATGAGTTGGTGGCAAAGCGGCAGAAACAGCCCCAGGCGGCAGCGTGCAGCAACGCGACGACACCGCTGGGAAACAGGAACGGTGTGCGTTTCTTGAAACTGCGCCGGTACAAATCCAGCTCCTGCCCGGTCCTCTCCAGGAGCTGCGTAATTTCCCGGGCCACCGTCTCGTCTTCGGTGGCAATGTCCTTGACGGATTCTTTGAAGAGCTGCGCATCCAGCCGGACCCAGTGTTCTCTCGCAAAGTCCGCGATGCGCCCGCCCAGTTCCTCGCCGGACTTCTCGAACGCCGCCAACCGCTCCAGTTCCTCCGCACATTTCTTCTTTACGGCGGCCGCCTTCTGCTGGCGTTCCTTGTCAACCCGGGCGTGGATTTCCTCCTGTTTGTCTTTCCACGAAGCCAGCCGCGCCTGGAGGTGCGACTCAAAGCGCCCCGTCAGGCGGGCACAGGTGTTCTTGACCCTGTTGATACGGCGTCTGCGCCGTTCCTCCGCCTGCTTCTTCTGCTCCTGAGTGGCAGCCTCGTGGGCTTGCAGTTGCTCCTCGAGATTCTTGCCCAGTTGCTCGGTGGCGGTCTTGGAATTTACCTCTTCTTCCTCGAGGGCGGCGGCGGCCTTGGTGATGTTGGCGTCGCGAGCGCTCAGGGTCTGTTGCAGTTGTGCTTTGAATTCGAGCAACTGCTTGCGTATTCGCTCCATACCTCGCTCCATCAGGCCGCAAGCACCGCGCGCTACCCGTTGACTCCATTACACTCGCGAATCACTTCCAGCGGCCTGCGGCCACTGCATTGCACCGGCTCCCATAATAGCGAAACACGGTGCCATGACAAATACCGGCGCGGCGCCCGGGCCGGCCGCTTGTGGAATTTGCGGCGCGTGCAAAGTGAAGCCTGCTATAATGCGCGGGCCGGGATTGTGGGAAAGGGAGAACATGGCCACGAAAGAAGATGTTGCCGAGAGTGAAAGGTTGAAGGTTTTCGGAGCATCCTGGAAGAGACGACGCGCTCGTCCGGCGTCGTATTGGCTCAGGGCCGGCCTCTTGACGTTCATCGCCGTCTTGAACCTTCTGGCGGCGCTCGCACTGTTTGCCTGCGGCGTGTTTCTGCTCGCCACCAGCGGAGGCGAAGGCAATCCGGCCAAAGCCGACCTGCAAGTAGGCACGTTTTCAGTACACCTCGGGGCGGCACACCATGACGCTGCGGAAACGGCGGGGCCGGAGCGCGGCCGGGCAGTACTGGCCGCCGTTTGCCTCGTCTTGTCCTTTGTGCCATTCAGCCTTGCCGCGTTGGCACGAATCCAGTGCCTGATGGCTAAGGATATGACACTGCTCCAGCCTCCTCCCGAGGGCTCTGAACAGCAGGACTAGAGCAGTTCAAGTTTGACTGTAGCACGAGCGTCCCGCTCGTGCGCATGGGCGGGACGCCCATGCTACAAAGGTACATTCAATCGTGAACTGCTCTAGGCCAACAAGACAACAGGCCAGCAGGCCAATAAGTCAACAAGACAACAGACCAACAGGTGAACTGGCCTGCTGACCTTCAGACCTGTTGACTTATTGGCCTGTTGACCTGCTGGCCTCATTCGTCCTTGCCGCCGAAACTGATGGCGCCGACGGCTGCTCCAGCGCCGAGTTCCTTGAGTTCTTCCTCCTTGAGCTCTTTCTTGGCTGCTTCAGCCAGAGCCGGCGGTTCCTCGCGCTTGACCATGCTGAGCATGAAGTCTTTGAAGCCGGTGCCGGCGGGGATGATGTGGCCGAGGATGACGTTTTCCTTGAGGCCGCGGAGCTCATCCCGGCGCCCGCCAATGGCGGCTTCGGTCAGGACCTTGGTGGTCTCCTGGAAGGAGGCCGCGGCGATCCAGCTTTCGGCCTGCAACGAGGCGCGGGCAATGCCCAGCAGCATCGGGCTGGCCGTGGCGGGCCTGCCGCCGCGGGCCACGACTTCCTTATTGCGCCGCTGGAACTCATTCTTGCTGACCACGTCAGTGGGCAGGAAATCGGTGTCGCCGGGGTCCTCAATCTGCACTTTGCGCATCATCTGCCGGATGAGGATCTCAATGTGCTTGTCGTCAATGCGCACCGACTGGCTGCGGTACACGGCCTGCACTTCGCTGAGGATATACTGCTGCAATTTCTCCTCGCCGCTGATGCGCAGGATGTCGTGGGGGATCAGCGGGCCGTCCACGAGGCGGTCGCCGGCGCGGACCTTGTCGCCCTTGCGGACGAGGATGTGCTTGCCCTGGGGGACGAGATGCTCCATATCCAGGCCGGAATCGGACGTGATCTTGAGCGTGCGCTTGCCGCGCTTGCGCTCGCCGAACTCCACCACGCCGTCAATCTCGGCCATGATGGCCGGGTCTTTAGGGCGGCGGGCCTCGAAGAGTTCGGTGACGCGCGGCAGGCCGCCTGTGATGTCCTGCGTGCCGGTGATCTCGCGGGGGGTCTTGGCCAGGAGCTTGCCGGGGACGACCTTTTCGCCTTCGTCAACCTCGATGAAGGCTTTCTCGGGGATCGAATACACGCCCAGAATCTGGCCATCCTCGTTCTTGACGACGATCTGCGGATGGTGGTCGCCCTTGTGCTCGACAATGACCTTGCGCGTGAAGCCGGTCTGCTGATCCACTTCCTCGCGGTAGGTGACGTCCACGATGAACTCCTCAAACGCCACGGTCCCGCCGACTTCGGTGAGGATGGGGATGGTGTGGGGGTCCCACTTGGCCAGCGGCTTGCGCACCGGCACCTTATCGCCTTCCTTGACCAGCAGGATCGAGCCGGTCTGCACGATGTATTTCTCCAGCTCGCGGCCACGCTCGTCCACGATGAGGATTTCGGCGTTGCGGTTGAGGATGATGTTCTCGTTCTTGTCGTTGATCACGGCCTGGACGTTGGCGAACTTGACCATCCCGGCGCTGCGGCTGCGCACCTCGGACTCCTCGACCGTGCGCTGCCCCAGTCCGCCCACGTGGAAGGTGCGCATGGTGAGCTGGGTGCCCGGTTCGCCCACTGACTGGGCCGCCATGACTCCGACGGCGGAGCCGATCTCAACTGCGCCGCCCGTGGAGAGGTCCATGCCGTAACACCTGGCGCAGGCCCCGAACGGCGCCTCGCAGAGCAGCGGCGAACGCACGCGGATCTTGCCGTCGCGGCCCAGGAAGTCCTCAATCTTGGCGGCGGTGGCCGCCGTAATCGTTTCGCCGGCGTTGACCAGCGTCTCGCCGGTGACCAGGTGCGCGATGCGGTCGCAGGCCGTGCGGCCGCGGATGGCTTCGGCGAGGGTCAGCTCTATCTGCTCGCCGCGATACACCGCCCCCTTGGTGATGCCGTTCTGCGTGCCGCAGTCCGGAATGGTGATGACGACGTCCTGCGCAACCTCAACCAGCTTGCGCGTCAGGTAGCCGGAATTGGCGGTCTTGAGCGCGGTGTCCGCGAGGCCCTTGCGCGCACCGTGGGTTGAGGAGAAGTATTCCAAACCCTTGAGGCCTTCGCGGAAGTTGGCCTTGATGGGCGTCTCGATGATGACGCCGCTGGGCTTGGCCATCAAGCCGCGGATGCCGGCGAGCTGTCCGATCTGTTGCAGGTTGCCGCGGGAACCGGAGTTGACGATATAGAAGATGGGGTTGATGTACTGGGGGTCCTCAGGCCGCACGTCGTCGCGCAGTTCCTCCATCACGTCCTTCCAGATCCTCTCGCGGACGTGGGTCCAGACGTCAATGGTGGAGCGGTAACGTTCGCCGTCGGTGATGATGCCGCGTTCGTAGGCTTTCTGAATCTGCGCGACTTTCTTGTCGGCCTCGCCCACGACCGCCTCCTTGCTCTTCGGAATGATCAGGTCCGAGGCGGCAAAGCTGATGCCGGACATGGTGGCCTCGTGGAAGCCGAGTTGCTTGAGGCGGTCCAGCAGCGAAACGGTCTGGCTGCGGCTGAGGATCTGGTAGCAATCGGAAACGACGCGCTTGAGCTTGCCCTTGTCGAGGGTCAGATTGTAGTAGGGCAGGCCTTCGGGGAGGATGTCGTTGAAGACGACGCGGCCGACGGTGGTCTCATAAATGCCGTTGGGCGATTTCTGTTCGCCTGCCGGCCCCATGACCTTGCGGTTGACTTCTTCGGCTTTGAAGGAGCCGTCGGACTTGTGTTTATAGTTCAGGTAGCGATCCTTGGAGATCGTAGCGCCGCGTTCCAGAGCGGTGTCGCCAGGCTCCACGACGCGATAGAGTTTCTCCAGGCGGACCTTGATCTTGGCGCGTTTGCCGATGCGGCCTTCGTCCAGCGCGAGGAAGACTTCTTCCTTGCTGCCGAAGGTCATGCCCGCGCCCTTGATCTGGCGGCCCTCTGAAGTGAGCCAGTAAGTGCCCATCACGATATCCAGGTCTGGGGTGATAATGGGATTGCCGTGGGCCGGGGAGAAGATGTTGTTGGTGGAGATCATGAGCATGGCCGCCTCAACTTGCGCCTCCAGCGAAAGCGGCAGGTGCACGGCCATCTGGTCGCCATCGAAGTCCGCATTGAAGCCGGCGCAG
>JBEKKG010000455.1:0-6286 GCA_050010835.1 Planctomycetota bacterium | reverse complement strand
CCTGTCAAGTCCCGTGTCATAAAGCCGCGGGAAAGATAGTCAACACAAATGTTAAAATTTTGCAAAGAATTCCGCGGCGCGCAAACCGCCTGCGCAATTCCACTGGAATTGCACCGGCCTAACCCGTATCTCTCACCGCTGAGGAGCCAGAGTAGCGGAGCCGCAACCAAACGGCCAGACGCGGGGACGCGGAGACACGGAGACGCGGGGAGAGCGAATGAGAGGCTTGCTTGGCTGAAGCAGCTTGAAGAGTTTTCGCGCCGTGCAAAGAAGTGAACGGTTAGCAGTGCAGAGTGGCGGAGCCGCAACCAGGGAACCGGGGCGGACGTTTTAGATTTTAGATTTTGGCTTTTGGATTGACCAGCGGTATGCCGAACTTTCCGCGGATTGCGCGCGCCTTTCATGCCTTGTGCTTTGAGGACTGGCTGCTGAAGTCCATCTGCCTGGCCCTGGCGGTGCTGCTGTGGTGCTACATTGACGGCGAGCTGACGGACCGGCGCGATTTTGTCGTGCCCATGCGCCCCTCCGACGTCCTGCTGCCGCCGGGGTGGACGCTGGCGCCGGACCGGGCGCTGCCCAAGTTCCTGGTGTTGCTGCGCGGGCCGCGCCGGCACTTGCAGCTCATCAGTGCCGACAGCATCGTCCTGCAGAAGAAGGTCTCGCGCCCCGTGGCCGGCCCCAACCCGCTGAGCATCGAGCCGGGCGACCTCCAAGCCGAAGGCTTCGAGGTCATCAGCGTGTCGCCCAAAGAGGCGGTCATCGTTTTGGTCTCGACCACCAAGCGCCTCAAACGCGTCCTGGTCAAGACCGTGGGCAAGGTGCGGCAAGGCTTTGTGGCTGAGGCGGGGACTGCCGACCCGGACCAGGTCAGCATCGAAGGCCAGAGCAACGACCTGGACGCCATTGACCACGTCTGGACCGAAGACGTGGACATCACCAATGCCGAACAGGACGTGGTGCGGGAAGTGGGCATCGCTCCCTTTGTCGAAGCCAACGGGCGGCAGCTCAACTTCCGCTGCACCACGCCGGTGCGGACTATCGTGTCGGTGCATCCTGAACAGGCGGCCAAGCGCTTGACCCTGGATGTGCGCCCGCTGCCTCTGCCGGGCACGGCGATGACCATTGAGCCGGCCACGGTGGAGGTGGAAGCGCAGGGTGAACCGCCCGATCTGGCAGCGCCGGACCTGAAGTCCAACATCATCCTCTTTGCGGACTGGCCCAACAACTGGGAGCGCCCCAAGGACGACAAAACGGTGCTCGGCCCGCAACAGGTGCAGGTGCGCGCGTTCTCCCCGCCGCGGGTGCAGGTGCGCGGCGTCAACGGCGGGCCGCTGCCGACTGTGGAAGTGCGCGGCGCGTTGAGCGGGTTGCTGCAGCCCAAGAAGTGAGGGGCGAGGGGCGAGGGAACGGAAGGAGGAACTTAAGCCTATGGCTGAACTGGGTGTGAACATAGACCACGTGGCCACAGTGCGCCAGGCGCGGCGCACGTACGAGCCGGACCCCGTCTGGGCCGCCGCCGCCGCGGAACTCGGCGGCGCGGACCAGATCACCGTGCATCTGCGCGAAGACCGCCGCCACATCCAGGAGCGCGACATCGAGATTCTGCTCAAGACCGTGCAGACGCGCGTGAACTTGGAACTGGCCGTGGCCTCCGACGTAGTGAAGTTTGCCGTGCGGCACAAGCCGCAGTGCTGCTGCCTGGTGCCCGAGAAGCGCGAGGAAGTGACCACCGAAGGCGGACTGGACGTCGCCGGCCAGTTGCCGCGCGTGCGCGAGACGGTCAAGCGCCTGGCGGGCGCGGGCATTCTCGTCAGCCTTTTCATTGACGCCGACGAGCCGCAGATCGCGGCCGCCGCCAAGACCGGCGCGCCGTTCATTGAAATCCACACCGGCCGTTACGCGAACGCGCGCGGCGAAGAGGCGCTCGCGCAGGCGCTGGAGCAAGTGCGGCGCGGGGCGCGCCAGGCGCTGGACCTGGGCTTGCGCGTCAACGCCGGCCACGGGCTGAACTACCGCAACGTGGTCCCCGTGGCGCGGATCCCAAAGATGGAAGAACTGAACATCGGCCATTCGATCATTGCGCGCGCCATCTTCGTGGGGTTGCGCGAGGCGGTCAGGGAGATGAAGGAACTGATACGGTGAGCGGCGCGCAACGGCGCGCAGGGATAGGATGGATTGAGCAGCCGCCATTGGGAGATGCAGGCGCATGGGAACCGCGAACGACGTCGAAGCTCAAGCCAGACAGTTCCGCGAAAACGTGGAGCGCCTGCGCGCCGAGATCGCCAAAGTCATCGTCGGCCAGCAGGAGATCGTGGAGGGCTTGCTGGCGGCGGTCTTCGCCGGCGGACACGTGCTGCTGGAGGGTCTGCCGGGGCTGGGCAAGACCCTGCTGGTCAAGACGCTGGCGGCAACGCTGGACCTGAAGTTCTCGCGCATCCAGTGTACCCCCGACCTGATGCCCGCGGACATCGTGGGCACGACCATCCTGACGGACGACGAGCGCGGGCAGCGCGGCTTCCGCTTCCAGCGCGGCCCGGTCTTCGGCAACTGCGTGCTCTGCGACGAGATCAACCGCGCCACGCCCAAGACCCAGTCGGCGCTCCTGCAGGCCATGCAGGAGAACGCCGTCACCGTGGCGACCGAAACCTACCCGCTGGCACAGCCGTTCTTCGTCCTGGCCACGCAGAACCCGATTGAGCTGGAAGGGACCTATCCGCTGCCCGAAGCGCAGCTTGACCGCTTCATGCTGAAACTGCTGGTGCCGCAGAGCCGCCTGGCGGAACTCGTCGCGATCCTGGAGCGGACCACGGCCGGCGCTGAAGCGCGGGCGGCGGCCGTCCTCTCCAGTGCCGAGGTGCTTGCGGCACGCCGGCTGGTGGCCAACGTTCCGGCTGCGCCCGTGGTGCTGAACTACGCCGCACGCCTGGTCTTGGCCACGCACCCGGAACAAGCCCAGGCCCCCGCGGCCGCGCGCTCCTTCGTCAAGTACGGCTCCTCTCCGCGCGGCGCGCAAGCGCTGGTGCTGTGCGCCAAGTTCCAGGCGCTGGCGCAAGGTCGCTTCCACGTGGCCGCCGCGGACATCCGGCAGGCGGCGCTGCCCGCGTTGCGGCACCGCCTGATCCTCAACTTCGAGGGCGAGGCGGCCGGCATGCTGCCGGACACCATCCTCGCCGAAATCCTGAAGACGCTGCCGGAGGCCGGGCCATGAACTTTCTGGAGGCCCTCCAGGCGAATGTGCGGGCGCAGGCCGGAAAAGCCCTCACCCCGCTGCTGAAGCGCTGGCGCTACACGCAAAGCGCGGACGATTCACAGCCGCAACTCCTGCCCGGCAGCGCGCGGTTCCTGGTCCGCTACGGCGCGCTGGACGCGGGCCAGGAAAGCGCGGAGCAGCTTCGCAGCTATCACAAGTTCCTGGCGGAACTCTCCCGCGCCGGCGGTGAAGCGCCGGGCCTACTGGCCGCCTGGATTGAGTTGTTCGCTTCCGGCGCCCCGGGCGTGCTGCCGGGCGGGATCTGCGCGCCCGAGCCGCGCTGCGCCCTCTGCCCCTTGCAGGAGAGGTGCCGCTATCTCGCCGCGGGCGGCAAGGACGCGCGCGCCTTCGGGCACAGCCTGGCGCAGGAATTGTTGCGCGCTGCGCCGCAACAGCCCGGCGATTTGCGCGCCTCTGAGTTCCTGGCGTTCCTGCTGGCCGGCGAGAAAGGCGGCGCCGCGGACATCGCGCGGGCCGAGGCGCTGCTGAAGGCCTGCGGCGGCGTACGGGGCTTGTTCGCAGCCAAGCCCGCGGCCTTGCGCGAACTAGGCCTCAGCGCGGAAGCCCGGGCGCGCGTGCAGGCGGCGGCGGGGTTGTGCCGGACCTGGGCCGGCGAACAGGCCGTGCGCGGCCGGCAGTTCACTTGCGGCCAGGACTTCTACGACGCCTTCCACCTGCGCTTGCGCGACCTGAGGCAGGAGGTCTTCATTGTGCTCACGCTGGACCAGAAGAACCGCGGCTTGTCCGAGGAACAGGTCAGCGCCGGCAGCTTGACCGAGGCGCTGGTCCATCCGCGGGAGGTGTTTGCCCGCGCTATCGCCCAGCGCGCGGCGGCCGTGGCGGTGGTGCACAACCATCCCTCGGGCGACCCCGCGCCCAGCAGCGCCGACATGGCGCTCACCAAGCGTCTGGCGGCCGTGGCGAAACTGGTGGGCATTCGCTTCCTCGACCATGTGGTTGTCGGCGACGGCGCGTTTGTCAGTTTCGTCGAGAAAGGACTGCTGAACGAGGGGTGAGGGGCGAGTGACAAGTGACAGGTGGCAAGTGACAGGTGGCAAGTGACCAGTGGCAAATGATGGCAGCGAAGAGAACGGGAACAGGCCGGACGAGCAGGAGTCCGACGCAGGCCTGGCCCTCGCCGGGCCGGAGCACAGGCTGTCCTGGTGGTTTTGCGGCGTGCTAGGCGCCAATGTCGCCGGCATTCTGTGGCTGGCCGTACGCGCTGAAAGTCCGCCCTATCTGCAAGGCCTCCTGGACTCGTTTATGCACTTCGCCACCGGCGCGGTGGTGGCGTACTTCGCTTTTCGGGCGCTGTTCCTGTATGCCTTCCACCTGCTCGAATTGCTGGCTATGGTGCTGGTGCTGTCGGTGGGAGTGAAGCTCACGCTCACCGTGCTGGACAAGTGGTCCGCGGTGGGGCTTATCTCCATGACCCTGGACGACCCTGCGCGTCCCGGCAAGGTCTTCCAAATCTGTCTCCTGACCGGCAGCGTGCTGCTGGCGGGCGCGGCCTGGGGCTTGCGCCATTGCACCGTGCTGAAACTGGAGCACCAGTTGGCGCGGCTGGCCAGCATCGTGGCGGGGATGCTGGCGCTGCCGGCGGCAGCGGGCCTGGCGGCCTTCCCGGTGCCGCTCCTGCGGGGACTCGGGGACAAGTCGCACGTGGCGCTCGTCTGGCTGCTGCTCTGGCTGCTGTGCCTGCTGATAACCGGGCTCAACACTGTCCTCTTTGTCAAGACTCTGACCTTGCGGGAGGAGATCACAGCCCAGGAGAAGCTGGCGAAGTAGCCAGTCTGGATTTTGGATTTTAGATTTTCGATTTTGGACTGAGCAGCGCGCCGCTGCTGCGGCTCGTTCTGCCCTTCCACGGCGGCGGTACGCAGGGTATAGTTCGCCCCGTAAGTGCTCCCTATCGAGGCCCCAGGCATGTCCGACGACCCGACTATGCCACTGCCCAAGCCGTCGAACGAGGATCCCGTCGAGACACTGCGGCCCGCTCGTCCTTCCGCGCCCCGCCGCGAGATGCAAGTCTCGCCCGAGGGTGGGACGGGCGTCCCTGCCCGCCAGGCAGGCGGGGACGCCTGCCCCACCGCCGCTCCGCGGCGCGACAAGGCGCGCAAGCTCGGCCCATACGAACTGCTCGGCCTGCTAGGGCGCGGCGGCATGGGCGCGGTCTATGAGGCCGTGGACACGCGCCTGGACCGCCACGTGGCGCTCAAACTGATGCGCTCCGGCGAGGACGCCACGCCCGAGGAACTGGAGCGCTTCCGGCGCGAGGCCGCGCATTCGGCCAAGCTGCGCCATCCCAACATCGTCACCGTCCACGACGTGGGCCACGAAGATGGCCGCGACTACCTCGTGATGGACCTCGTCGAGGGCGATACGCTGGGCGAAGCGCTCCGGCGGCGGCAGTTCACCTACCGCGAGAAGGCCACGCTGCTGGAGAAGGTTGCCCGCGCCGTGCAGTACGCCCACGACCACGGCGTCATCCACCGCGACCTGAAGCCCGGCAATATCATGCTGGACTACGGGCGCGGCGGGTCGTCGTCAGTTGTAGCGCAACCCTCCGGGTTGCGGCGCAATCCGGAGGATTGCGCTACGGCTGCCGCCAATCCGCAATCGGCAGAGCCGCTGGTTATGGACTTCGGCTTGGCCAAGGACATCCAGCAGGAATCGGGCCTGAGCCACAGCGGCCAGGCGCTGGGGACGCCGGCGTACATGGCGCCAGAACAGGCCGAAGGGAAGAGCAAACTTGTCGGGCCGCGCTCGGATGTCTACAGCCTGGGCGCGATCCTCTACGAGATGCTCGCCGGCCGCCCGCCGTTCGTGGGCGAAACGCCGTTGCAGGTTCTGCGCGCCGCCTTGTATGAGGACCCCGTTCCGCCACAGGTCTTCACCCCCGGCGTGCCGCGTGACCTTGAGACAATCTGCCTGAAGTGCCTGGAGAAGGAGCCGGGACGGCGATATGCGAGCGCGGCTGAGCTGGCCGACGACCTGAAGGCTTTCCAGCAAGACGAGCCGATCAGCGCCCGGCCC
>JBEKKG010000454.1:0-6296 GCA_050010835.1 Planctomycetota bacterium | reverse complement strand
GCCTGACGAGAATACTTGCTGGTTCATTTCCCTGCCTCTTCACTCGTGCTCCCCCCCACTGCCATGCATGTTTGTTCGCCGGCCGGCGCGCTGGGTGTTTCCAGCCCGGCGCCGGCAGTTTCCTCGTACCATACGCTCCGAAAGGCCGCCCATTGGCTGGGGTCCGCGCGCAAGCACGCGGCGAAGCGGTCCGCCCAAGCTTGAGCCAGACAGGCCATGCGTTCTTGCAGCGTGCCCTCGGCAGGCGCTTGGAGAGCTGCGCCTATCTCCAGGGTGAAGGAGTCATTGGAGCGCCGGTGCATGAACGTGGGGAGCAGCGCCGCGCCCGATATCAGGGCAATGCGCCAGGGGCCTTGCGGCAGGCAGGTCTGGCGCCCGCAGAAGCGCACCGGGATCCCCGGCCCGCCGGTCCGCCGGTCCCCCATCAGCGCCACGGTCTGGTTCTGGCGCAGGGCCTTGAGCGCGCCTTTGGCGCCATGCTGGCTGCCCACCACCTGCACGCCCACTCTGCGGCGCTGTTGGACGAAGAGGCCGGCGACGCGCGGATCGGCGTGCATTTGCACTACAATCGTGATCGGGTAGCCCAGGTGCGCAACTATGCTCGCGCCGAATTCCCAGTTCGAATAATGGCCCGAGCAGAACATGGCGCCGCGCCCTTGGCCCAGCGCAGCTTCGAGGTTCTCGCGGCCCAGCACCACCACATGCTCATCTATGAAGCGCCCGCAGAGCCGCTCGTGCCCGAAGAATTCGCACAAGTACGCTCCAAACGAGCGAAACGCGCCGCGCGCCTCATGCCGGACCAGCGCCGGCGGCGCGGAGGGCCCCAGCACGCCCCGTAAGTTCCCAATGAGTTCCTCCCGCCCCCGGCGGTCCAGCAGGTAGCAGCCGTCGGACACGCGGCGCGCTATGGCGTACTGCCACGCGCCGGGCAGGATGCCCGTCAAACCGGCGATGGCGCGAAAACCAAGATACTCCAGCACTCCAGACCCTTTCCCAGCCACATTAGAAAGCAATTGCGGCAAAATAGCAACCGCAAGCCGTGCCGTAGCACAGGCTTCCAGCCTGCCCTGCCGCGGATGCAGGCAAGATGCCTGCACCACAATGCAGGCAGGATGCCTGCGCTACTGGATATTATCGGCCATTTGTTGGAGCAAGTTGCTTGAAAATTCCTGTCTTCCGGCGAAAATCGCGAAATGGACACGGAGAAGCACCTTCAGGAACGGCGGGCCTCTCGCCCGCTGTACGCAGCGCGGGCATTGCCTCTTCTTCTGCTCCTGTCCGCCGTTGCCTGCCAGACAGACATGCCGTCACTGGGCGATATTCGCGATTCCAAGTTGCTTGACCGCCGCATCAAAGAAACTCCGCGGCAGAAGGTCCTGCGCGAATGCCGGCAGGAAACGGAGCGTTTCCGCGTGGCCTGCCTCTACTGCCATACCACGGACAAGGTTGAGGAGATCAGGCTGCCCGACGCCGTGAAGCTGAGCAGTCTCGGGGAGCGCGCACAGATCATGCGCAAGAGCCCATCCTTCGGCCTGGAACAGGACTGCTCCGGCTGCCACCAGACCAAGTTCCACCTTAACCGCTCGGCCGAAAAAGCATTCGGTCCCGGCGGCGAAAAGCATGCCGAAGCGCAAAAGGAACTGGTGCCCGTGAAGTAAGGCTTGCTGTGCAATCGAAAATCTAAAATCGAAAATCCGAAATCACTTTCTGGCCGTCAGCCACTTCGCGGCAAGCTGGGCTGGCGAGTCTGCCTGCGGCGCGCCGGGGTTCTCCTTGTCTACCAGCCGTTTCTCGGTTTTGTCGAACTCAAAATAATGCCCTGATCCTGCCAGCGCCAAGTTGCGATAGGTCGCCGCGTGTTCGCTGCCGTGCTCACTCCTCACGAAGACCGTGTTGACCAGGATCCCGTCGTAGCGCCAGGCTTCGCGGACCGCCTGCAAGCCGGACTTCAGGCCTGCCTGATCCGGCGAGGTGTCGCCGATCAGGACGATCATCTTGTGGGCCGCGGCGCGCCACAGCATGGTCTTGAGGGCGCAGTCCAGGCCAAGGTGCAGGCCTCCGGACTCGCCCCCGAACAACGCATCCCGCATGACTTCGCGGGCGTGAGCGAAGTCCCGCGTCAGCGGGTCCGGTTTGACCATGTAAGTCAGCGACAACTCCGGCACGGCCGCGCGATAGCGCACCGAACCGAGGCGCAAGCCGGAGACCTGCTTGGCCAGTTCGGCCAGGACTGCATTGAGCGCGCTGTCGAGCGCCGGCCAGATCCTGGTCATGCTGCCCGTCGTGTCGAAGACCAGGACCACGTCCCACCAGCCCTCGGTGCCCGTCTGCGGTCCCGGATATCCGTCCTCAGGCGGGTTCGCGGAACTCTCCGCGGCGGGCGCCTGCGGCAGCGCAGGCCGTGCCTTCAGCCACTCACTCCATTTTACAAGGTCATGGCGGTACTGCTGTCCGGTAAGTTTTTCGAGTGCCTCGACCACCGCCGGGTCCAGCTCCGCATCGTTGGCGCCCAGGTTCTTAACCAAGACGTCCGCCTGGCCCAGGTCACCCAGCCGCGCCAGCCCTTCGGCCGCGGCCACCGCCATGTCGCGCTGCGGGCCGTTGAGCCAGAACCTGAGGCACTCGGCCGCCACTTTGCCTTTGACCTGTGCCAGCGCCTGCAACACACGCCAGCGGTACAAAGGCGGCAGCGTTTTCTCCTCCGCCACCTTGGCCAGCCGGGCAGCCGCCTTGTCCGGCGTTTCCAGCCGCGCCAGCTCTTCGGCCGCAGCCAGGCGGATGGCCTGGTAGCGTTCACCCGTGGCCACGCGGACGAGGTTGTCCTCCTGACCCGCCAGCCCCAACCCGCCGACGCTGCGCACCGCCAGCATGCGCCGTTCCGCATCGCCGTCGTTGAAGAGCGCCCAGAGAAGCGGAACGGCCTTTGCATTCCGGCTTCCCGCCAGCTCCCGCGCCGCCGCCTGCACTTGCGCGAAATCCGGACTGCGCAGCTTCGTGCGCAAGGCGGCCAGGTCCCGGTTGTCGGGAGCTGCGCGCGGCGCGATCACCAGTTCCCCCTGCTCCTCGGCGCAAGGCCCCGGCAGCCCTGCGGCCCAGACTGCGAAAGCAACGAACGCAAATAGACGCTTCATGTCCATGCCCTCTGTGGTATATAGACAAAGCGGGTTGTGCAAGGGCGATTTGCGGAGAGGGTTCCTGATGCTTCTTTACATACTGCGGCATGGCAAGGCTGGCACACGCGAGGAATGGCACGGGGACGACGCTGCCAGACCCTTGACCGATGAAGGCAAGCAACGCACTCAAGCCGTTCTCGAAGCCCTGCGCGACAAGAAGAAGCTTGAGGTGGAGGCCATCTGGACCAGCCCGCTGGTGCGTGCGCGGCAGACCGCTGAGATCGCCGGCCAAGTGCTGGGCGTGCAGGTAAGCACCCTTGGGGCGCTGGCGTGCGGCGCAACCCTCGCCAGCCTCCAGGCTGCATTGCGCAAGAAGGCGCCCCTGCCGGAGAGTGTGATGTTGGTGGGGCACGAACCGGATTGCGGAGCGCTGATCGGCGAACTGGCCGGTGACCCACAGGGCGACTACACGTTGAAGAAGGCAGGGATTGCCGCCTTGAAGGGCCGCTTCGAGACCGGTGGCATGGTGCTGAAGTGGAAGCTCGCGCCAAAGGATGTGATCGAGGACTAGACTGCATTTGTCACCACCCATTCAACGCAGAGGACGCAGAGGACGCAGAGGAAACAGAGGAAAAAAGAATGGAAAGAACATTAAATCCGTTCATTCCAGTCCCCTCTGCGTTCCTCTGTGTCCTCTGTGTTGAGAAGTTCGGACTGGCCGCAGCGGTGGCACGGCCAACAGCGTTGGTGCTCACTTTGCTCCTGTCACTCACCGTGGGTGCGGCTGAGCCCGACAAAGGCGATCCCAGGTTGTTCGCGCCCCTTGGCGCGCAGGAACCTGAGGTCACTGAGCGCATTGACAAGAGTATTGACGCCGCCTGCCGCTGGCTCGCCAAGAACCAGGATCGCAACGGGAGCCTCAAGTCGTCCTATATATGCGCCGCGACGGCCCTGGCGGGGCTGGCCTGGCTGGCCGCGGGCAGCACCCCGCATGAGGGCCCCTACTCGCGGAATATCAGCGCCGCGCTCGACTACCTGCTGCGCAGCAGTTCCAAGAACGGTTTCATCTCCGAAAACAGCGGCTATGGGGCGTCCGGCATGTACGGCCATGGTTTCGCCACCCAATTCCTGGCGCAGGCGCACGGGATGATCAAAGATGAGGCCCTTGCCGGGCGGGTCAAGGAGGCCCTGGAGCGCGCCGTGCACAGCATCGAGGGCTGCCAGAACCAGTATGGCGGCTGGAACAGCACGCCCAGCGCCGCCATGAACGACGACGGCTCCGGCGCCATTGCCGTCATGCAGGTCACGGCTTTGCGCGCGGCCGAATCCTGCGGCGTGGCGGTGCGCGGCCAGGTGATTGACAAGGCCAAGAAGTACCTGCTGGCCATGACCAACGAGAGCGGGTGGTATGCCTACAACTGGCACGCACGCGGCTCCGGCAGCGGCTCCATCGCCACGACCGGCGCGGGCATGTACATGCTCGGCGCCCTGGGCCTGTATACCGACCCCAAGTACGACAAGGGCATCAAGAACATCATGAGCCGTCTGCCGAGCCGCGAGAACGATCCGTATTTCGGCGGCTGGTTCGCCTACTCAGTCTTCTACGCTTCCATAGCCATCTTCCAGCATGGCGGCGCCGAATGGGCCAAGTGGTATCCCGCTATGGCCGACACCCTGGTGCGCTCCCAAAGTTCAGACGGGAGTTGGCAGGACTCCTACGGCGGGGTCTTCGTCGCGCTTTCCGTCCTGTCGCTCGAACTGCCCTACCGCTACCTGCCGATGTTTCAGGAAGGCGGCGCCGGCATGGAAGGGCGCTGACTTAAACAACTCACCACAGAGGCACAGAGACACAGAGAAGGATTTTGGATTTTGGAAAAGCCCAAATCTTTCCCTTCTCTGTGTCTCTGTGCCTCTGTGGTGAACCTTATCTTGCTTTCACGAACCGCTTGCAGAAGTCCCGCACCGAGCGCGTAAAGGTCCACTCGCTGGTTTCGGGCGCCACGGACAAGGGGGCGCCTACCCAGCTCTCGATCACGTACTCGTCCGGAGCGCCATCCACGAAGGCATAGTCGTTCCCCTGGCGCATGATCGAGACGTACCAAGTCGCATCGTCCGCAAGGTGCAGGCGGTCGAGGCGGTTATAGTCGGCCGCCCAGTAGATCAGGCTGAACGGCAGCTTGCGTTGCCGGCAAGCCTGTTCGAGTTTTCTGACATCCGGCCAGTTGCCCTGATAAATGCTGTTGCCGATCGTAAAATGGTTCCAGTCCACGTCCAGCCTGAAGAAATCCAGGCCGCGGACATTCATCTGCTTGAGCTTCGCCTGCAAGGCGTCAATCCAGGCAGTCAATTCGTCGCGCTGGAAGAACGGATACGGCTCGACGTCCCCGATGCGTGTCTCCGGCCAGGCCTGGCGCACCAGCGCGATAAACTGTGCCGTTTCCTCGACGGCGTATTCGTCGGGCTTCTTCAGATCTTTGCGCACACAGCACAACGGCTCATCCATCGCGAGGGCCGCAACCTTGCCCCCCAGCGCCTGGAATCTCTCCCACATCGGACGCTGCGCCGCGAACGTTTTGGCGCCAGTGGGGCCCCAGGGCTTGACCGCGCCCGCCTCCAGCCCAAGCTGCAGCCCCCATTTCCCGACCATCGGCAACCACTGCCGCAGTTCGTCGTCCGTGTACTGCTTGTCCAGTTTCTGAATGGCGTAGCCGAGCACATTGATCAGAGAGCGTGTTTCTTCCCACTGCTCGGGATGCAGGAACAACTCCCTCAAGCAGTGGCCATCGGGGTCGCTCGGCGGCATCATCCATACGTCGGGCTTGCGGCCCTTGGAGCGCGGCGCTTCGGCACAAGTTGCGTTGGCTACAAAGAACAACACCGACGCGCTCGCGGCTATGGAACGGTATGCTGCGGTCTTCAAGATCGTCTTCTCCCCTGTCGAACGCGAATCCAAGTTAAGCTGGGCGCGGGCGAAATCCAACCTGTTTCTGCCCAGCGTACCCGGCTTGAGGCCTGGGACGCCGCACGGTGATCGCCAAATTCGTAGACCGTACTGCTTCTATGGGAGGAATGGGAAGTATGGGAAGAATGGAAGCAACGCAACCGCTGAAAATTGAATGCGACGCCACCCTATTCAGCCAACTCCAAGACCACGGACTTCATGGTTGGCTTGCTTGCGCAGTT
>JBEKKG010000453.1:0-6296 GCA_050010835.1 Planctomycetota bacterium | reverse complement strand
TGCGCTCCATCGGATCTGCGCAGTTCTGCGTGCTGCTGTGGTTGGTTGGAACATGCCCAGCCGGCGAGGCGGACATCACGATCACGAACACCGTCCTGAGGCCGCGCGAGAAGGTCCCGCCGCTGGGCGCCAACACCTGGGGCCGCTGCGGGGCCGTGGAGTGGGCTGCCAACAACTTCGTCCACAACTCCGGAAATGAGCCGGTCTACTGGCGGAACCTGCACCGGGTGAAAGAGTGCGGGCCGAACTGGTTCGAGATAGACGGCCCCGGCACGTCCTGGTACGACCTGTGGGCCAGCGGGTTCCTGAGCGGCGCGAACCTGCGCATCTATCGCCTGGTGGACAAGGACGGCCACACTCTGCCGCCGAATGCCAAGGGCGACAACTTCGATGTCGGCAAAGCTGATCACGTCGTGTTCGTCGGCCAGGCGCAAGTCATCCCCGAAGGCAGCAAGGACTTCCCGGACGGCGGCTGGATCGCCAACCGTTATGCCAGCGTCTATCCCAATGGGAAAGTGCGGCACGGCAACCTGACTTGCACGGACTGCTCAGGCACCGAGAACGGGCGCGCGTATTGGTACGTCGTGACTGCGTTAGGCCCGAAAGACGAGGAATCGGATAATTCCAACGAAGCCAGCGCCACGCCTCTGGCCGGCGCCGAGACGCCGCCTCATATCCTGATCGCCAAGGACGGCGACGAAGCACCCGTCAAAGCCCCTGGCCCCGTTGAGTTCACCCCTAAGCTTTACGGTGGCCAAGCCCCTTTCCGCTGGGAGCTCGTGGATGCGCAGGATAAGCCCCTGGCTTTGCCGGAGGGGTTGAAACTGGACGCGGCAACGGGCGCGCTCTCGGGCAAGACCACTGCCGACTTGCGGGACGTGTGCTGGTTCCTCAAAGCCACCGACGCCAAAGGCCGCACGGACCGCCGCGCATACATCCTCAACCCCAAAGCGCCGGCGGGCAACGCTGCGGCCAAAGACAAACCGCAGCCGCCGCAGGAACTCAGCGCTGTGGCGGGCGACGGTTGTGTGACGCTCTCGTGGAAGCCCAGCCCTTCGCCCCACGCCGTGGCCTACCGCATCAAGCGCTCAACCGCGCCGGCCGCCAAACAAGAGATGCGGGTTTACGTCGCGGAGGGCGCGCCGGCGCTGGCGAAGTTGGACTATGTAGTCCTCGAGAAGAGGTTTGGCAACTTCGACATGCGCCTGGTCAACTCGCGCGTGCGCGGCATCGGCAATCCCATGAACGCGCCGGCCTGGTACTGGCACGGCGACTTGAGCAAACTGTCCTTCTCATGCGTGCCTCATCCCCAGCCGCTGCCGGCGGAAATGGACGATGCTGGGGAGACTTGCATGGAAGTCAAAGCCACCGCCGGCGAACAGACGATCAGCCAGATAGTCTTCATCGGCACCCAGCACGGCAACGAATCGCTCTGGTACGGCCAGCTCGAACCCGGCCAGCACTACCGCCTGGAAGTGTGGCTGCGCCAGGACGGTCTGGGCAACGACGGCACGGTGGTCTTCTCGTACGGCAAAGGTTATCCCGACATTCGCCAGAGCTTCAAAGTCAACAACGAGTGGCAGAAGTTCACGGCCGATTTCACCGGCCCGGAACGGCCCGCGCAGCCTTGGCACTTTGGCCATACTTTCACCTTCACCGGCCCCGGCAGGTTGTGGATGGAGAACTGCCGCATCTTCCGTTACGACCGGCCCGAGGACGCTGCGAAACGCTACGTGCCGAACGCCACCGTACTGGATGAGTTGCTCAAGAGCCAGCCGGCCACCGGCCCCAAGGGCGCCCACCGCATCTGGTTTCTCACGCGCGACGCCACCATGTCCTCAATCCTGAGCTGGCACGCGAACTCGCAGGTGAGTCCCGACTGGAACACCTCCGTGCGCGGCACCATGGATATGACTCTGCCGATGGGGCTGACGTTCGACCTCTATACCGGCCCCGGCCCGCAATCCCGCATGAAACCGTGGCTGGTCTTGCAGCACATTCTCCACAGCGAACAGGATTGGCTCAACTTCATCGAATACCTGGCTGCGCCTTACGACCCCAAGGTTGACACGCCCCAGGCCAAGCCCTGGGCCTACAAACGCTTCGTGCAGCGCGGCAGCGGCACGCCGTGGACGGAAGAGTTCTCCGAAATCATCGTCGAGTTTGGCAACGAAACCTGGCACAACGGCGTCTTCGCGGACTGGCTGGGATTCAGCACGCGGAACGCCGTGCACCAAGGCGGCAGAGAGTACGGCTTGTTCACGCGCTACCTGGTTGAGAACATGCTGAAGAGTCCGTACTGGAAAGCACAGAAGCTGGAGCAGAAGATCCGCTTTGCGCTGGGCGCCAACTACGACGGGCGGATTGACAAGGACGGCGCTGTCCGCGGCTACGGCGAGGAAGCCATGCAAGCCAACCCCTACGCCACGATCCTCGGGCACGCCAACTACGTCGGCCCGAAATGGGAGACCGGGGAGTACTCGGCCCGCGTCTACGACGACCACGGCGTGCAGGAATGCCTGCTCAGTTTTCTGACCGGCCCGCAAGCCGGCCAAATCCGCATGGGCCAGGCCCGCGAGGCGCTGGCCAAATCGCATCACGACTACGACATCGCCGCCTACGAGGGCGGACCCGGCGGCTATGCCCTCCCTGGATCAGCCGCACCAGAGCAGGTTGAGACCAACGAAAAGTACGGAAAATCCCTGGCCCAGGCGGCGGGAACCCTGGACGCCTGGATGCGCAGTTACATGTACGGCTGGACATACCAATGCTTCCTGGGCTACGGCCAGGGCAACCATTGGAACAGCCACACGGTCCTGGCTGACGGCTTCCGCCCCTGCCCCGCCTGGCTGGCGCTCACGATGCGCAACCGCTGCGCGAGCGGCGACCTGATGGCCGTGGAAGAGAAAGCGGTCCCGACTCTCCAACGGAAGAAGGACGCCTACCCGCTGCTCGGCGCCTACGCGCTGCGCGACGGCAACCGCTGGTCTGTCTTCCTCGTTTCCCGCAAGCTTAACGGCGAGCACGACGGTACGGATTTCGGCAGCGGCCAGACGCCCGTGACGCTGCACCTGCCCTTCGCCAAAGCCGCCAAGATCACGCTCCACAAACTGTCCGGCGACCCGCGGCTGACGAATCGTGAGAAGCTGAATTTCGCGATTGAGTCCCAGGACATTCCGGCGAGTGCGGTTGACAAAGGCATTTTGGCGGTCAATCCGCAAAGTGGCGGGGGCAAGGAGGGTTTGCCGCCGGGGGCGATTTTCCTGTACGAGTTCGAGGGGGCGGAATAACGTGCCAGGCAGAACTTTTCCATGCGCGACACCAAAGTCGGCCAGAGGAATATGTCAATTTATTTGACATAATGCCGGTATAGGGTAGTCTTAAGCATGGAGGAGAGGGGTTAGTGGACGACCATCGCCTTGAGAAGATCAGGTTGCTGATTGCCAAAGGGGACTGGATCCCCTCTCAACATGTGCGGGAGGACTACTTAGAGACAGGCGAATGCACGCTTGACGACATTGAGTGCAGCATCCTGACGGGGGAGATCGTGGCAGTCCAGAAGGACGAGGTAGGTGGGGCAGTGGATGGCCACAAATACGTGATCCAGGGCCGGTCGAGATGCGGGATGGGATTTGAGACTGTGGGAAAGATCATCAAGATGGCCGACGGGAAACGATACTTCGTAATCACGGCTTACAATTACAGGAGTGCCTGAACATGGAGCGTTACAGATGCCCAGAGTGCGGTGAAGGCGAGATGGTGTCTGCGGTCGTGCCAGAGCACAAGACAAAGCTGGGGGGCAGGCCGGTCAAGGTCGCTGATGCGGTTGTCGCGCGATGCACTCGTTGCGGCAAAACGCATGTGACGGCCAAGGAACTGAAGCGCTGGGAACGAATCCAGCGCGAGCAGACGCAAAAGAGCGGTTTTGTGCCGAGCGGTTCCGAGGTGCGGGTCTTGCGGGAGAGGCTGGGGTTGTCGGCCAGCAATCTAGCGGTGCTCTTAGGTGTCACGAGGCAGACGGTCTACGTTTGGGAATCCGAGGACATGGGTCCCATGCCCATCGGACCAGCGGCACTGCTTCTGAAACTTCTTGAGGCAGAGGCGGGGAGGGATTCCGCCGAGCTATACTCCAAACTCAGAGACCTTGCTATCGCGCGCAGCGCAGCAGTGGCCGAAGATCTCCCTGGGAAAACGGCCGCGCATAAGGTTGATTCTCAAGTGGGGCTCAAACGCGCAGTTGCAGAATGGCAACCAACTGGTGTTTGAAAGCGTGTTGACAAAGACCTCCACACGTGGTTGCATACTGGTGAAGGGACACGTCCCGGTTAGGCTTCGGCCTGCCGGTTGGGCAGCCTAAATGGCTGCCCGTTTTTTTGCTGCGTAATCCGCGAGCCGCCGCTGCGCGAGAACATACGCAGGAGAGACTGACATGCCAGACAAGAGTGTGCCGGAACCAGAGAGTGAAGATGTGTTGCGTTTGCGCCGGGTGCGCCAAGAACTGTTCGCGCGCTTCAAGACACCGGACGAGCTTTTCGCCTGGGTGCGGCAACGCCAAAAGGAAGGCGGCCATCGGCGCTGGGCTCGGATGGGGAAAGCGCAGGCGGGCAAGCGGACAAAGCTCGCTACCCGGAACGGCAAGCCGGCCAACGGCAGGCCGGTCCACAAGGCGTGAAGGACACAACGGCTGGCGGCGCTGCCCGCGGGCAGTGGCATCGGGCAGACAGGTTTCGTGAACGTCCCCGAAATCCCCAACAGTACCCAGGAAATTTCCCCGGGAAAGTATAGAGCAACGAAGGAAATAGAATCAAAAGTCCAGCGCGACCCGGAAACCGCGATCAACATGCCAGCTACCAGGAGGGCACACCCCGTGACGTCGCGCCGCGCGGCAATAGTCTGGGTCACCATTCCAGCCACCACCGCGCAGAACACGGGCTGCTCCGGTGGCCGGACCTTCCGGGTCAAATTGGGGCGACTCGGCGTAATACTTATCGCTGTAATAGTCCTGGACCCATTCCCAGACATTCCCATGCATATCGTACAGGCCCCAGACATTCGGCTTCTTCTCCCCGGCGGGATGCGTTTTTGAATCCGAGTTGCTTCTATACCACCCGACCGAGTCAAGATCGCCATCGTCGTCACCAGAATAGAAACGAGTCTTCGTCCCCGCGCGACAAGCATACTCCCACTGCGCTTCCGTCGGCAACTGAAAAGTCCACTCCATCTTTCCCCTGTGGGGAAAAGTAAGGGTGTGGGGCAGCCTTGCTCTCAACTGTTTGCAGAACTGTTGGGCGTCGTACCACGATACCATTTCCACAGGGTTGTTGGGGCCTTTGTAGTTTGCGGGATTCGTGCCCATAACCCGTTCGTACTGCTCTTGCGTGACGTTGTACCTGCCCATGTAGAACGCCTTGCTGATCGTCACCTCATGCTGCATCTCATCTGTGCCGTGGCCCCTCTCCGTCACCGGACTTCCCATCATGAAGTTTCCATCGGGGATGAGCACCAATTCCATTTTCACGCCTTGGCCAAGGTCGAGAGACAGGGCTGGCTTCAAACCATGTTTTTTGGCGTAAGCTTCCACACCGCCAGGAGGAGGCACAGGAGGGGGTTTAGGTTTCAGTATCTTGCTTTCAGGTTGGGGAGCAGCATCTATTCCTTTCTCTTGCGGATTTTCGGTAAGGTCGGGCAACGGGGTGAAAGATGCAGGTGGCGCCGGTGGTTTCACTGGTTGATCCGCCTTTTTGAGTCCCTGGCCAGCCACTAGGCGTGCGGCTTCCCTTTCCGGTTGGGAATTCTCGACGGACGATTGGTCCGGTTTGCCGCTGTCAGAGCCGCGCGCGCCAGAAAGCGGTTTCCTCTCCGCTTCCTCACGGTTGCGGCTCGGTTGTTGCGGCTTGCCACTCATCACAAAACCGACGACAAGAAGCAGGAGAGACAGCGCGGCTGCGCCAACTTTGGCATATCCTTTCCAAGGCTTAGCCTCCGGCAGAGAAACCCATACCTTTGGCCGCTCATCTCTTGGCACTGGCTGTGGGGTGGCCAGGGACCCCTGGGCCGGTTTGCGAGCCAGCGAGACGCCGACGGCACGAACTGCGGCCCCCTCACCCCTGCCCCTCTGCCCCTTGGTGAGAGAGAAGCGGCAGGCCTTCAGCGCCTCAAGCAACGCAGGGCCATCGGGGTAACGCGCCTCGGGCTTCTTGGCCAGGCAACGATCCAGGAGTTGGGCGGTCCCCAATGAGACCTCCGGACGGAGTTCCCTTATCGGCCTGTGTGGTTGCTCGACGGATGCGCGCAAA
>JBEKKG010000452.1:0-6319 GCA_050010835.1 Planctomycetota bacterium | reverse complement strand
CATCACCAAGGCCTTGCACGATTCCGGGATAAAGACCAAGCGCTGCTGCAGCGCCGTGTCCGGCCGGTCGGTGATCCACCGCCAGGTGCCGTATATGCACATCCCCGATGCCGAGTTGAAAGAGGCCATGAGGTACGAGGCCGACAAGTACATCCCGTTCGACGTTTCCGAAGTGCAGTTGGACGCGTTGCGCCTTAAGGACGCGGAAGAAGCCGCGGCGCAGAGCCAGATGAAAGTCCTGCTGGTGGCGGCCAAGAGGAACATGATTGACGAGCACGTGAACCTGCTGCACGCGGTGGGCTTGACGCCCGCGGTCATTGATCTGGATTTCCTGGCGCTGGGCAACGCTTTCGAGTTGCGCAACCTGAGCCTGGGGATCAATGACAACGAGGTGCGCGCCTTGGTGGACCTGGGGGCCAGCAAGAGCGACATCAACATCATGCGGGGCAATGTCTCCCTGTTCCAGCGCGAGATTTTCAACGGCGGGAACGACCTGACCGAGGCCGTGGCGAAACGCTTCGGCGAGGATCCCAAGGACGTCGAGAAGATGAAGAAGGACCCCGGCGGCGCCCTGGAGTCCATGCAGGACGCGATGCTGCCGGTGTTGGAGGATATTGGCGCCGAAATCCGGCTCTCTTTCGATTACCACGAGAACCAGTACGAGCAAGAGGTGAAGGAAGTTTACATTTCCGGCGGGTCGGCGCTGTTCCCTGGGATTGACACGATGTTGTCCCAGATTTTCAACCTGCCGGTCACGCTGTGGGACCCGACGGAAGGGCTGGAGATTACGAGCTACAACCCGGGCGGCATGGGCGGGGCCAATTCGGACATGGCGATTGCGCTGGGCCTGGCCAGCCGCTTGCGGACGCCGAACGTGTAGTGCCGGCGGCGCCCGGGCGCGGCGCGGCAGCTTGGCGGATGGCGGCAACGAGGTGATGCGGACATGATTGAGATAAATCTGCTACCGGAGGAACTGCGCCGGACGGAAGGCACCCCGCCGGGGCGGCTCGCCGTGATCCTGGGCGGGGTGCTCCTGGCCTGCGGCATCGGGATTCTGATCGCGAAGATCCAGATCAACGACATTCCCACCATGAAGGACAATATCAAAGTCTGCGAACTGGCCATCAAGAAAGACACTGAGAAGAAGCAGGAAATTGAGGCGAACCGGGTCAAGATCAACGAGTTTGAGGAAAAGAACAAGGTGCTCAACAACCTGATGCAGAGCCGCATCCGCTACGCCCGCCTGCTCTACACCTTGGCCAAGACGGTGCCGGAAGGCGCGTGGTTCAAGTCCTTCAATGTGTCGGCGGATTCCGGGGTCACGCCGCCGGATGTTCTGCCTGGTGCCAAACGCTTTATGATTGCGCTGACCGGATTCACCACCAGCCCCCAGCGTGGCAACCCGGCCCAGGCGCGCAGGGACGAGCAAGAGAGCCTGGTGGCTCTGATGAACAACTTGGAGAGTGCATTTTGCACAGTGGACAAGAACACCAAAGTCAATACGTTTCTGGGCGCGCGGTTCCGCCCGCCGAAGGTGCCTCAGCGCCAAGTGGCGGCGTTGCCTCCGCCACCGACTGCCGACCCCGGCCTGAAGGCGGCGGAACTCCCGAAAGAAGGACTGGATTTTTCGCTGACGATGAGTTTCGAGTTGCCGCAGCAGGCGCTTGGGCAGTGAGCGCAGGGCCTGGCTGCCGGCGGTGGGAAGGCTGTGTTGAAGGAGCCGGAATACGATGGCTGCGAGTGATTGGCCGGAACGCACGCGCATGTGGATCACGGTCGGCGTGGCCGCAGGCGTGAACATTCTCCTGGGCGCCGGCCTGTATATGGTTCACGGGGATTGGAAGAAATTGGAACAGGCTTACCAGAAGAAGGAGAAGGAGCGGCTGGCCCTCAAGGATTTGGTGGAAAAGGAGGGACCCGAGCTGGAACACAAGTTGCAGTCGCTCACGGACAGCATCGCCGACATGAAACGCAAGCTGCCGAAACAGGAGAACTCGCCAGAATTGATCGCCAAGATCGCGGAACTTCAGCAGACCACCCACTGTACGCAGCAATCCAGCATTTACTCTCCGGGCGGCCCGGTCGCAGGCGCCGGGGCCATGAGCATCTCGCAGGAGATCTGGAAGACGCGCTGGACGGGGGATCTGCCGAGCTTCTGCAAACTGATGAACACGCTGGAAGAGCATTTCGACCGCTTCATTGCGCTTGAAAACCTGGTGATTGCGCCGCAGAACAGCGGCTTGGTCCAGATGGGCACCCCTCTGGCGGTGGAAGAGTTCAGTGTGGATATCGTGACCTACCGCTACACGGGGCAGTAGGCGCAGGCACGGACGGCAGAGGTGCCGGGGGATTGGGGCTGACATGAGAAGCTTCGGTCGCAAGGTGAAGACGGCAGTCCTGCACTGCTGCGCCGCGGCGCTGGCCTTGGCAGGCATGGCCGCACGCGGCGCCGATGAATTGCCTGAGGCGGTGGTCAAGCCCGCGGACAAGCCCGTGCTTATTGATTGGGGCGAGGTGCGCGACCCGTTCACCTTCCGCAAAAAGGGGAACGAGCCTCCTCCTCCCCCGCCCGGTCCCGGGGAACAACACGGAGAGGACAAGAACAAAGTGGTGGAACCCCTGAACCCGGAGAAACACCGTGAGATGAGGGCCGAGGCGGAGAAAATGTACGGGGAAGCCGAACAGGCCTTCATGCTGGAGACGGGCGCGGATGCACGGACCTCGGAGGTGGTGGCCAAGTGCGACAATGGCCTCAAGCCTCTGGACATCCCCGGCCTTGAGAAATACCAGGACCTGCTGCAGGCACGGAACCGGCTGCAGGAACTGCGGAAGGCCGCCGAGCGGGTGCACCAGCGGCAGGAGGCGGAGAAAAAATTCAGGGACATGAACATCCGCCTGACCGGCGTGGTGGCGCGGGAACGGCACTCGCAAGCCATTGTAAACGGGAAACCCGTGGGCAAGGGCGAGGTCGTGGCGGTAAGCGACAACTACGATGTAGTGGTGGATGAGATCCGGCCGGACCATGTCATTTTCCTTTTCCAGGGCTACAAAATGATGCTGTCCTTTACGGACATGCCGCGCAGCCGGTGAACTGCCAGGCGTGGAAAAGAAGAAAATGGCAAATGACAGGAGTGAGAAGAGCGTTATAATCCGTCGCCTGTGCAAACCGCCGGGCCGTGGCCGCACAAGGCGGTGCGTACTAGCTGGGGGGTAGGAGGGGCCTTTGGTTGAGGGGATGACGTTACCTTGCGCGAGCGCAGGTCTCCGTGTGGCATTATGGGCTGGCGTTCCCAGCCGTAAATGGCCGCGCGGGATCAGACGTGCGGTGCTCGTGGGTTTGGTTCTGGTTCTTGGCGCCGGACCGGCTTGGGCTGCCGAAGAGGAAGCGCAAGTCCTCAAGCGTGTCGAAGTGGTCGGAGCACCAGGCAATGCTGAAGCCGCCAAGAGCGCAGGCGGGCTTATCTCCATCGAAGTCACCGAACGCCAGCTCAAACAGGTGCTGGACTACCTTTCCACTTTTAGCGGCAAGAACATCCGCTGCAAGAAAACCAAGGACGAGCGCCTCCCCATCACTTTCAAACTGGAGAACGTAACTTACCGCACCGTCCTCGACTTCATCGCCAAGAAATACGGCATGACCGTGGATGACAGCATGGAGAAGCAGAACATCATTCTGGTGGACACGCCGGAGAAGGTCTTCCTGATGTTCAACAACGCGGACATTAAGGATGTCATCACCACCATCTCCATGCAGGCGGGCGCCAACGTGGTTGTAGACCAGGAGATCAGCGGCCAAATCTCCATGCGTCTGGAGAATGTGCCCTGGAAGAATGCGCTCGACATGGTGGTGAAGACACGCGACTATGTGGCCATCCAGGAACCTGACAATACCATCCGCGTCACCACGCCGGCCAGAGTGGAGAAGCAGTTGGACATTAAAATGTTCCGGCTGGCCTATATCTCGCCTGAAGGCTCCAAGTATACCCCCGTAGTCAGCAGTTCCTTTACCACGCGCACGGGCAGCGCGGGCGCCCAGACCGAGGGTGCGGCCTCGCTCCTCGAAGTGCTGAAGAATGTCAAATCGGCCGCGGGCACCATTTCTTTTGAAAAACGCTCCAACACCATCATCGCGCGCGACACCCCGACCGCGCTCCAGAACATGGAAGAGATCATCAAGAAACTGGACATTCCGCCGAAGCAGATCCACGTGGCGGTCAAGCTGATCCAGCTTAACGATACGGATTCGGAGAACCTCGGTGTGGACTGGGGCAGTGGGCTGCAGTTCCAGGTGACGCCGGTCTCCAACTGGGCCAGCGCCTTCCCGTTCGATGTCTCCAGCGGCTTGGCCAATTCGGCCTTGGGGACCTTGTCCATAGCCGAGGGCACGCGGCCCGTGTTCGATCCGCTGACCGGTATGCCTTCAATCACCGGCGGCCAAGACGTCTACAACTATGGCAAGGTCGCAACGACGAGATGGGGGACCACTCAAGGGACCACGATAAACACGTTGAACAATACCTCGCTCCTCAACACCCTGACCTTTGGCAGCATGGGCTTCCAGGGCACGGCGGCGTTGCTGAAAATGATCCAGGACAAAACGCGGGCGCGCGTCGTCCAGGCGCCGCAGATCATCTGCCTGGACAACGAAGAGGCGGCCATCCAAGTGGGCTCGTTGATCCGCTACGCCGAGCAGGCCTTGGCCTCCACCACGGCCGGCAGCGTTCTGGGAGGTTACCGCGAAGCCACCGGCTCGCCCATCACCACTGGCTTCACGCTGCTGGTCATTGCGCACGTCACCGGCCCGGAAAACAACGTGCTGCTGACTATCATTCCCAAGACAGAATCTCTGGACCACTTCGAGACCACAGGCACGCTGAGCCTGCCGCAAACGAACGACACAATCATGCTCACCAAGATGATGCTGCGTAACGGCGAGACCGGCGTCATCGGCGGACTGAAGGACGATGAGGAGAGCTACACCGACAGGAAGGTCCCGATTTTCGGCGACATCCCCTTCTTTGGGCGGCTTTTCAAGTTCCACTCCAGGAACAATTCCGGCAAACACCTGCTGGTTTTTGTGACGCCCACGATTGTGGATTTCTACGAGGCGGACCAGTTCAAGAAGGATCTCGAAAAGATCCGCAATGAGTACTCGAAGCCGTTTGCGCCAATCGGCGACGAACAAGAGGATGTTAATCCGAAGTAGCCGGGGTGGTCCCGCGCTGCCGGAAGAACAGGGCAAACAGGGTCTTTCGCGCGAGGAAACGCTCCGCGCGCGGTCCCGGGAACCGCAAGAGGGCCGGGAAGCGCGCGGGAAGGCATGACTGCGGGTGGGCCGGGCTGAAGCGCCCGGTGCCCCCGCGTGTACTGTACTGTTGCCGCCGGCAAAGCCGCCGCGATGATCCAGCAAAAAGTAGAGGTTCGCTTCGAGAAGAGTGAGGCGCTGCGCTTCATCTCACACCATGACCTCATGCGCGCCTTCCAGCGCGCCGTGCGCCGGGCGGGTTTGCCCATACGCTTGACGGAGGGCTTCAACCCCCGTCCGCGTATCGTTTTTCCCGTGGCGTTGGAGGTGGGTGTGGCCTCGCTCGACGAAGCCGCGGAAATTGAATTAGTCCAATGCATGACAACACAAGAAGTGGCCCGGCGCCTCTCATCAACTTTGCCTCCGGGTTTAGTGCTCAGGACGATCAAGGAACTCCCACCTTCCCGGACAGCCCAGACGCCCTTGCGTCTGCTGTACCGCCTGCATCTGCAGGCGGCGGGGATTCCCGTGGCAGCACCGGACGTGCAGAAACTGCTAGACGCAAAGACGCTCCCCTTCGCGCGGCTGCGGGAAAAACGCACCCAAGACGTGGACCTAAGGCCGGCCCTGCTCGAGGCCAGCCTCGAGCCAAGCGGGGACCTGCTTATCGCCGTCCGGCCAAGCCCAAAGGGCTCGGCCCGGCCGCTGGAGCTGCTCAGCGTGCTGCTGCGGACGCCGCTGGAAGAACTAAAGAGCGTCCGAGTGACAAAGCTGCGCATGGACCTCAGCCCGCTCCCCACCTAGCGGAAGCTCCACCGCCCCCTCCGCCAGCGGCGCTCCCGGCGGCGGCCCCGCAAATCCCCGCGCCCGTGGCGGCGCCCCCACAACCTGCGCCGGTTGTCACCGCGGCTCCGCCGTCCGCACCGCTTGTGCTCGCCGCCCCACCTTCCGCTCCTGCCGCGCCCCCGCTTTCGCAACCTGCTCCTTCTGTACCTGAGACAGCGGGCGTTGTGCAGCCCGCACAGGCGGAGAGCCTGTGCCACGCTACGGTTAGTGCCGCCGCCGGCGCAAGAT